>JASLAI010000033.1 GCA_030147225.1 Planococcus sp. (in: firmicutes)
GGTTTTAATCCATCACGTACATCCGGTAAGGCACGGGATACAATAACGCTCATTGCATAATCCAAAAATGAAGTCCGCATTTCCGTACTTATGTTTATTTCTTCAACACCACTGCTCGGCCGTTCAGCCATAACCGCAGCCTCCTCTCAACTCTACGTCATTTAAACGTCTAGATTTTTAACGTATTTCGCATTTTCTTCGATAAAGTTACGGCGCGGTTCGACGTCGTCTCCCATTAAAATATGGAAAGTTTCATCTGCGACCATCGCATCGTTTAATGTGACCTGCAACAAAGTCCGGACATCCGGATCCATTGTTGTGTCCCATAATTGTGTAGCATTCATTTCTCCCAAACCTTTATAGCGCTGAATATTCGGCTTCGGTGTTGGAGATAGATTTTCAAGTGCTACTTTCAATTGCTCATCTGTGTAGACGTAGTCAACATGCTTGCCTTGTTTAATTTGGAACAATGGCGGCTGAGCAATGTAAATATAGCCAGCTTCAAGCAACGGACGCATGTAACGGAAGAAGAACGTCAACAGCAAGGTGCGGATATGGGCACCATCGACATCGGCATCAGTCATAATGACGACCTTGTGGTAACGTGCTTTTTCCAAATTGAATTCTTCACCGATTCCTGTGCCAAGCGCTGTAATAATGTTGCGGATTTCAGCATTGGTAAGAATTCGGTCAAGACGGGCTTTTTCAACGTTCAGGATTTTTCCTCGCAGCGGCAAAATGGCCTGGAAATGGCGGTCACGGCCTGATTTTGCTGAACCACCGGCAGAGTCACCCTCAACAATATAAATTTCACTGATTTTAGGATCGCGCGACGAACAATCGGCAAGTTTACCAGGAAGACTGGAGACTTCCAATACGGACTTGCGGCGCGTGAATTCACGAGCTTTTTTAGCAGCCATCCGCGCATGTGAAGCCATGATTCCTTTTTCAACAATTTTTCGTGAAACAGATGGATTCTCCAATAAGAACCGTTCAAATCCGCCTGAGAACAAATTATTGACGATCGTACTGACTTCGGTATTTCCTAATTTCGTTTTTGTCTGGCCTTCAAACTGTGGATCCGGATGTTTGATCGAAATGATCGCAGTTAAACCTTCGCGAACATCATCTCCAGTCAAATTAAGATCCTGCTCTTTCAACATGCCGTTTTTACGGCCGTAGTCATTGACTACACGTGTCAACGCCGTTTTGAAGCCTGATTCGTGTGTCCCGCCTTCATGGGTATTGATATTATTGGCAAAAGAAAAGATGTTTGCTGCGTAGCCGGCATTGTATTGCATTGCGACTTCCACGGTGATGCCTTCTCTTTCTGCTTCCACAAAGATCGCTTCTTCATGAAGTGGATCTTTGGTTTTATTTAAATGCTCGACATACGACTTGATGCCGCCTTCGAAGTGATAGACTTTCTCTTTTTCTTCGCCTTCGCGCTCATCTCTCACGACAATTTTTAATCCGCGGTTTAAATAAGCAAGTTCACGTAAGCGATGATCTAGAATATCAAATTCATAAACAGTGGTTTCTTTAAAGATTTCCGCATCGGCTTTAAAACGAATAGTAGTACCCGTATGATCTGAATCACCGATTACATGAAGATCTTCTGTTACTGCACCACGCTCAAATTTGATGTAATGTCTTTTTTGGTCACGGTTGACGAATACTTCTGTCGTTTCGGACAGTGCATTTACTACTGAAGCACCAACGCCATGAAGACCACCGGATACTTTATAACCGCCGCCGCCGAATTTACCGCCTGCGTGCAATACTGTCATAATGACTTCAACTGCGGGACGTCCCATTTTTTCCTGCATGCCAACCGGAATGCCGCGACCATTATCTTCTACGCGAATCCAGTTATCGGATTCAATGGAGACTTTAATTTCTGTACAATGACCTGCTAATGCCTCATCTATACTATTATCAACGATTTCCCAGACCAAATGGTGAAGTCCTCTTGAACCCGTAGAACCGATATACATCCCCGGTCTTTTACGGACGGCTTCCAATCCTTCCAACACTTGAATCTGACTCGCTTCATATGATTCCTGTAGACCTTTTTCTTCCATAGCCATTCCATTCACCTGCTCTTTCTTACGCATTTCTTCATCTTGCATCTTCACAATCTGTTTTCTTCTATTTTCTTCAAGATCGCCTGTGTCCGATAAGGCGAACCATATGTGAAATCTTCAGTGACAACCAAGGATTTCACGGATTCCTTAGGCACAAGCAGCCGCACAAAAGCAGCCGGCATCTTATTTTCATATTGAATGACGGCTATAATTTCAGCTATTCGGAGGATTTGTGCTGCTCCAATCTGGATATACACGTATTTTCACTCCTTGACTGACCCGTGAGAAACCTCAAAAAGACGGGCGTTTTGAATCGTTTCATGCTGGATCCCTTCAACACTTGTCGTCGTGACAAAAGTCTGTACGGATCCTTTGATCGTATTCAATAGATGAGACTGCCTGTAATCATCCAATTCAGAAAGTACATCATCCAGCAGCAGCACTGGCGCTTCTCCGACTTCCTGCTTGATCAGCTCAATTTCAGCTAATTTCAAAGACAGAGCTGTGGTGCGCTGCTGTCCCTGCGATCCATAGGTTTGGACATCGTAGCCGTTAACAAAAAACTGAAGTTCATCACGATGCGGACCTACAAGCGTCACACCCCGTTCAATCTCCCGTTTGCGTACCTCTATCAGTTTCTGCTCTAAAAAAGACGCCATTTCTTCAGGCGTCCATTCAGGCTTTAAACCGCTGATCGGTTGATAGCGGATTTGAAGTTGTTCCAGCCCTCGAGAAATGCCGTGATGGATCGGTTCAGCCCATTTCTGCAAAAGTTCCATGAACTGATACCGCTTGCGGATGATTTTGACGGCCGATTCGATAAATTGTTCTGTATACACATCGAACATGACGTCATTGATTGTTTGTTTTCCATAATGTTGCTTTAATATATGATTTCTTTGTTTGAGGAGTTTTTGATAAGTGACTAAATCATGCAGATAAACCGGTGAGATTTGTCCAATTTCCATGTCAATGAACCGTCTGCGTACTTGTGGACTCCCTTTGACAAGATGCAAATCTTCAGGGGCAAACATAACGACATTCAATTGGCCAATATAATCACTCAACCTGCGTTGCTCTAAATGATTTACTTTTGCTTTTTTCCCTTTTTTTGACAAGGTGATTTCAAGGGGCAGTTTACCGTATTTCCGGTAAACATCAGCTTTTATTTTACCATAATCAGCTTCCCAGCGTATCAATTCCTTGTCATTGGAAGTGCGATGCGATTTCGCCATGGATAAAACATACAAAGATTCCATAACATTGGTTTTCCCTTGTGCGTTTTCTCCTATAAAGACATTGATCTCTGGAGAAAAATCCAGTTCTAACGATTCGTAGTTCCGGTAATTGACAAGCTCGAGGCGGTCAATCCGCATCGAAGCTCATGCCTTCAGCCGTCACGATACGAAAATCTCCAAACCCTGGAATATTTACGAGATCATTTGGACGCAGCTTACGGCCTCTCCGGTTTTCAGCTTCCCCGTTTACAAAAACTTCATGCTCGCCTAAAAACCATTTGGCCATTCCGCCTGAACTTATTGTATCCGTCATTTTCAACAATTGCCCAAGTGTTATATATTCAGTCTCAATCCCGATTTCTCTCAAAATGCACTCATCCTTCGATTCATAGTCTATCCCTCTATTTTACCCTATTTTAGCTAAAAAGTAAAAAGGATAGCCTATATGGCTATCCTGAGGGTCTGTTTTAATTTTAATATGTTCGGACAGGAAGAATCAGCTGCAAAATAGAGTCGTCCAGAGCCGATTTCAAAATGAACGGACGCATAGCTCCAGTAAACTGGATGACGACGTCTTGTCCATCAATTGCTTTTAGCGCGTCCATCATAAATTTGGCGCTGAAAGAGATTTTCAATTCTTCTCCTTCGATGCTGTGAGCTTGCAGCTGCTCTTCTACTTTCCCGACTTCCGGTGAATTAGAAGAAACTTCAACTTCATTGCCTGCATTTGCTGAGAAGCGGACAACATTATTGCGTTCTTCTCTAGCTAATAAGGATGCCCGGTCAATCGCTTGCAGAAGCGAACGGCCATTTACAGTAACAGTTGTCTTATATTCTGCTGGGATCAAACGGGTCGTATCCGGATAATTCCCTTCCAATAGACGGGAGAAGAATAGAATGTGTTTGGATTTGAATAAAACCTGCTGGTTGGTCATGACGATTTCGACCGCTTCAGAAGTATCATCCAAGATTTTGTTCAATTCAGTCAAACTTTTCCCAGGAATTACAACACTGTACTCCCCTTCAGGCAAAGTTTCCAATTTCGTTTTACGGCGTGCCAAACGGTGGCTGTCGGTTGCTACGCAAACCAATTCCCCATCCTTTACTTCCCAATGAACGCCTGTTAGTACAGGACGTGTTTCTGAGCTTGACACTGCAAACACAGTTTCACGGTTGATGGTTTTCAATAAGTCGGCAGGAATGGTAAACAACCGATCATCTTGAATATCCGGCAGTTGTGGATAATCCATTGCATCTAAGCCGATCAAATGAAACTCGGATTTTCCTGAACGGATATGTGTCTGGAAATTCCCTGTGATTTCAATCTCCACTTCATTAGTAGGCAATTTACGAATAATTTCTCCAAAAACTTTCGCTTGAAGAACAATACTGCCTCCATCTGTTACTTGGATGATCTGTTCTCCATCTTCTTCTGCTGGAATGAAGGTTTGAATCGTGATATCAGAATCACTGCCAGTCAATCTCATTCCATCAGAAGTAACATCCATTTTAATCCCCGTTAAAATCGGAATGGTGGTTTTTGAACTTACTGCTTTCATTACATCGTTTAATCCTTCAACTAGTCGCTCACGTTTTATCTCGAATTTCATTCTCGAACCTCGCTTATATATATATTTTATTTAAAGGCTTTTAAAGTAATAGTAGTAGTAGGGCCTGTGAATATGTGGATAAGCCGTTTAAAGTCAATAAAAGCAGCTTATCCACATGTAGACAGTCTGTGCATAAACTGCTTGCTAATTTATTGGGTTATCCACAGTCTTTTTTACTTGCCAAGCGCACTTTTAATGTCCTTGACGTCTTGCTGCAGCTGCTGATTGTCTTTCAGCATTTTTGAAATTTTGTCATGGGCGTGAATAACAGTTGTATGATCGCGTCCCCCGAATTCCTCGCCGATTTTAGGCAAAGAGAAATCGGTCATTTCACGTGACAAGTACATTGCAACCTGACGCGGATACGCAATATCTTTGGTGCGGCGTTTTGTCTTGAAGTCTTCTAGTTTTACATTGAATTGTTCGCCGACTGCGTTTTGGATATCCAAAATCGTAATAACTTTCGGTTTTGAATTCGGCATGATGTCTTTTAAAGCTTCTGCAGCCAATTCAGCACTCATATCACGGTTAATCAAAGAGGAATAAGCCACAACGCGGATCAAGGCCCCTTCAAGTTCACGGATATTCGAGTCAATGGAATTGGCAATATAGGTCATGACATCGTTCGGTATATCCAGTCCATCTGCCTTTGCTTTTTTGCGCAAAATGGCGATCCGGGTCTCCAGATCAGGTGGTGTAATGTCCGTAATCAATCCCCATTCAAAACGGGAGCGGAGCCGATCTTCCAATGTTGGAATCTCTTTTGGCGGCCGGTCACTTGAAATGATGATCTGCTTGGATTCTTCGTGCAGCGTATTGAAGGTATGAAAGAACTCTTCCTGTGTCTGCTCTTTGCCCGCTAAAAACTGGATATCATCGATCAGGAGGATATCAACACCCCTGTATTTATCACGGAATTCGCCAGTTTTATTGTCACGGATTGAATTGATGAATTCGTTCGTAAATTTTTCCGAAGACAAGTAAACCACTTTGGCGTTCGGATTGTGTTCGAGGACATAATGTCCGATTGCGTGCATTAAATGTGTCTTACCAAGTCCTACTCCCCCATAGATAAACAGCGGGTTATAAGCTTTTGCTGGCGCTTCGGCCACAGCCAAAGAAGCAGCATGGGCGAAGCGGTTGCCTGAACCAATTACAAAGGTGTCGAAAGTGTATTTAGGATTCAGCATGCCAGGCAAAAACTCTTGCTGCTGGTCTTGTCCCGGTTTAATACGAGGCGCAGGGAGTTGAAAATCATCCATATCCTGATCTTTGGGCACAACAAATTTAATCATCATATCGTCGCCAGTGGAATCCGATAAGATTCCGGTAATCAAGTGCACGTAATGGTTTTCCAACCAATCGCGGGCAAAAGAATTCGGCGCTGAAATAGTGACAGTATCATCCTGGTAGGATAAAAGTTTTGTTGATTTTAACCACGTTTCAAAACTTGGTTTGGAGATTTTAGTTTCAACTTGGGCTAAGACACTCGACCAAAGTTCGTCTAAGTGTTCCAATAGCTCTTCTCCTTTATATGTAACTATATTTTAAAGTATATCATACACAAAATCACAGCTTGTGGATAACATTCATAAACAAGGTGGTGAATAACTATCCACACCTTACCCACAATTTGTGGATAACTTATTTAGGGTGAAAACTATTAACAAGTGAAAACAAGTTAATGTTACCAAAAAAGAATAGACAATACAAGAAGTTCTTTAAGTTATCCACATAATAATTTTTGTTCACATTGGAACTATCCACAAGGGGTTTGTATGTTAAAAAACTGTAGATAAGGCATGTGGATAATTATTTTTTGAAAAAAAACAGTGCACAGGCCATCAAGGGATAATTAAACAAACTGTGTATAACTTGTGTGGCGTGGAGGAAGGAGAGCTGGAGGTGTTTTTTAATAAGACATTGACATTTATACCTTTACGCCTTTATAATAGTCGAGACTGTCTTTAGAAAAATAGTTAACTCATATATTAGGAGGTGTCATATATGACATTGCGCACATACCAACCAAATAAACGTAAACACAGCAAAGTACACGGCTTCAGAGCACGTATGAGCACTAAAAACGGACGTAGAGTTCTTGCAGCACGCCGCCGTAAAG
>JASLAI010000048.1 GCA_030147225.1 Planococcus sp. (in: firmicutes)
CCGAATCACCGGTTAAACTGATTGATACATGGGAAGATCCAGCACATATGTACAAAGCCATTCCGCGCAAAGCGGAAATTACCGATAAAAACCTTCAAATGCTGAACAAAGCTCTTTATATGATCCGCAATAATTCATAGAGTCGTCAATTATAGAAAAGCTCTAAAAAAGCTGACAAAGCTGCATCCTTTCTTCAGGCTTCCTACTAACAAGGTTAATGTTTACTTTAGAGAAATTCACAAAAAAACTGTCCATGCTTTTGAGCCGGACAGTTTTTTTGTTCTTTGCTATTCTTTTTACAGTCAACTAGTCGTCGTTTTTCGTTGATTGTCTTTCTTCAATTCGATATGGAAGAATGACTTGCTTTTCTTCAATTTCTTCATCATTCATGTACTTCGTCAATAAGCGCATGGATACAGCGCCGATATCGTAAAGCGGGAACGCAACAGACGTCAGCATCGGGCGAGCCATTCGTGCCAGTTTAGAATTTTCATAGCTGATCACTTCGGCATCTTCCGGGATTTTCTTGCCTTGTTCTTCTAATCCATGAATGACCCCAATTGACATTTCATCGTTACTGACAAAATATGCAGTAGGTTCGTGTGAAGCCAAAGTCTGTACAGCTTCTATTCCTTCATCATAAGAATTATTGCATTCAACGACCAAATTTTCATCAAAGTCGATGCCCGCGTCCGACAAAGCCTCTCTATAGGCTTTTAACTTGTACTCTTTATTGATCATAGAAGTCAACGGTCCAGAGATAAAGGCAATTTTCTTATGTCCGTTGTCCGTAAATTTCTTAACGGCTTCGTACGCAGCGCCATAATAATCGATGTTAACTGAGGCAATCGCCGCGGATTCATCAATTGAACCAGCCAGGACGATTGGAGTAGGAGAACGTTCCATTTCATAAAGAAGTTCAGTTGAAATAACGTCACTCATGAAGACGATTCCATCCACTTGTTTTCCGAGCATGGTCTCCAATAGCTGAAGTTCCTTATTTTCGTTCTGATCCGAGTTGGATAAAATAATGTTATAGCGGTACATTGTAGCGATATCTTCAATTCCACGGGCCAGTTCAGCATACATGCTATTGGAAATATCGGGAATGATGACGCCGACCGTCGTTGTTTTTTTGCTTGCAAGTCCCCGAGCAACAGCATTTGGACGATAGCCCAATTCTTCTATCACTTTTAGTACTTTCTTTCTTGTGGCAGGTTTAACGTTTTGATTGGCATTCACTACACGTGACACAGTAGCCATGGAAACATTTGCCTCTCTTGCCACATCGTATATCGTAACGGTCATTGTGCGCCCTCCTTTTCCAGTCTTTCTCTAATCATACGACAAAATCTTCAATAATATCAACTAAAAAAAGAAAAGCCGGAGTTTATCCGGCTTTTCAGGCTTACACTTTCATTTCATACTGTTTCATGAACTTCATTAGAGCATCGTAGTATTCATCGAATTGCCCTAAATCCATTTGCTGTTGAGCATCAGACAAGGCTACTGCTGGATCCGGATGGACCTCAGCCATTACTCCATCAGCTCCGATTGCGATTGCAGCTTTAGCAGCTGGAAGCAATAGGTCACGACGGCCTGTTGAATGAGTTACGTCAACAAATACTGGAAGATGCGTTTCTTGTTTCAAGATTGGAACAGCTGAAATATCCAAAGTATTGCGTGTCGCTTTTTCGTATGTGCGGATACCGCGTTCACATAAAATGATGTTTTCGTTTCCTGAAGCGATGATGTATTCAGCTGCGTTGATGAATTCTTCAATAGTCGCTGACATTCCGCGTTTCAATAGAACCGGTTTATTGATCGATCCGACAGCTTTCAATAGTTCGAAGTTCTGCATGTTGCGTGCGCCGACTTGCACAACGTCCACGTAATCAAGTGCAGCTTCCAAATGTCCTGGAGTAACGATTTCAGATACGACAGCCAAGTTATACTGATCTGCTGCACTTTTCAGCATCTTCAATCCTTCTAAACCTAGACCTTGGAAATCGTAAGGTGATGTACGTGGCTTGTAAGCTCCGCCGCGGATCATCTTCAATCCTTTTGCTCCGATAGCTTCAGCAACTTTCGATACCTGATCCTGGGATTCAACTGCGCATGGGCCAAAGATGAACGAAGGTTCTCCAGCGCCGACTTGCTCGCCATTGATAGTGATAACAGTATCTTCTGCTTTCTTTTTACGCGAAACTAGCAATGCTTTGCGTGTATCTTCTTCTTGCATATCCAATGCAGATTTGAAGATTTCTTTGAAAATATGATCAACAGTCTTCTGATCTAACGGACCGTCATTATTGTCTTTCAACAAATTCAGCATATGGCGTTCCCGTAACGGATCGTAACGGTCAACTCCTTGCTTCTCTTTCAATTTACCAATGTCTTGTATTACGGAAGCTCTCTCATTGATTAGAGACAGAATCTGCAGGTTGACTGCGTCCACTTTTTCTCTTAGTTGCTCTAACTCTAAATTACTCATTCTATAACTTCCCCTTTCGCGAATAACCTTTATCAGGTGACTCATATTAACATGATACGACTATTATAAGCAAACTATTCGGTAAAGTCACGAAATTTATTTTAGCGATTCAACGCGCTAAAGTGTTTTTGGCATCAAAAAAGCCGAAGCACCAAGGCTTCGGCTTTTTTCTCATGCAATAAATTCTTGCATAGATTCTCTTTTAATATTGTTGTGGGAAGCGTGCCAGTCTACTTTTTGACTTGTAAAATGGAACAATTGGGGAGATTCGTGTTTGATTCCCGTAATCTCTTCAATCGCTTGAGAGAAGTCCCGATCTTCCTGGACAATTAAATACAGAAAGATTTGGTTTGGATGCAATGAGCAATATTCGTTAAACTCATTCCATGCTTCAGCGGATACCGGACATGTACTGCTGTGTTTAAAAAGCCAGTAATGCTGATTTCCTCCCACTGCCTGTTTCAAGCTATCCAGACTGTTTACATGCACTAAATTTTTCATCTAAACCGCTCCCACATTAGTTCTTTTTATTGTAGTTATTGCTTGATGAATTTGATGATGATTTGTTGCTGTTGTTATTGCTGTTGTTATTGCTGTTGTTTGAATTTGATGACTTATTGCTGTTGTTGTTGCTGCTGGTTGTATTCGGACCTTTGTTGGCATTCGCCGTGTTGCTGTTGTTGTTGCTGCCCGTATTGCCAGCTGTAGCAGAACTTGAGTCTGATTTCTTTTCTTCTTTCACTTCTTCAACTGCTTCTTTTAAAGCGTTGGCAGTAGAAGTGAAAGCATCAGAACCTTTTTTGTCTGATTTGTCCGTTGAGTTTTGAACCGTTGAATGGATATTGATGGATTCTTCTCCTTCTGATGAAGCAGTGCCATCATCCATTGGCGAATTTCCGCCTTTCATGTTCTTAACTTTATCAACGACTTTATTAGACTGCTCTTTCAACTGTTGAGTAAAGCCACCTGAACCGTCATCATTCGAATCTGACTGCTGAGATGCTGCTTTATCCTTCAAAGAAGTTGCCTGAGTTTTAATATCAGCCTGGAATTCCTTGCCGGATTTAGGAGCTAAGAATAATGCAGCCGCAGCTCCGACGATTCCCCCAACTAAAATACCTACTAGGAAACTTGAACCTCCGCCTGATTCTTCGTAGTCATAAAGGTCGTCATAACGGTTAGAAGCTCCGTAAGATTGAGGAACATAGTCGCTTTGCTGATAGTCTTGACCTTTGTTTTGGTTGTATTGTCCGCCTTGCGTGTAATAATCCTTATTGTACTGTGAATCGTTAAAGTTTGATTGAGAATTAAAATCTTTGTTTCTGCTCATTAATATTCCCTCCAATTAATTTTTAGGTTAAAAGCAATTTTAATATTGTTCGTTATGCGGTAATTTTTTCTGTCCCTCTACAGGTGGGTAAGTCGAGTTTGCACGAGCTTCATAAATCTTTCGCTCATTCCACTTATCACGGATCCCCATAACAACATTGCCCCATTGAACAACCTGTGCAATCTTGTCTTCGTTCTGCTCTACTTGAACACCAACACGTGAAGTAATGTGGCGAACAGTAGAATTCAAGTCAGTAACAGAATTGCCGACGCCTTTGACAGCATCTACAACACCATTCAATTTTTCTGATTTTACTTGAATGTCTTCAGCTAGTTCATTTGTCTTATGCAGCAGATTCGTCGTTTCCAACGTGACCCCCTGCAATTGACTTTCAAGACCAGCTACAGTGCCTGTAACTTCTTTTAAAGTATTTTTTAACGAATTTAACGTTATTGCCAACGCTACGCATAGAATTAAAAATCCAATAGCGGCTACGATCGCGGCAATGTAAAGCAAGATTTGCCAATCCATCCTGTTTCCTCCTTTTAAACGAATTATGTTATATCCTATTTCTACCCCTGATGAGTTTGGATTAAACACGGTCTTAATTATTATTCGACAAAAACTATTATTTTCCTGCAAAAAAAAAACAGCTTAACTCGAAAGTTAAACTGTTTTTCCTGTATTCAATGTATTTTCGAAAGCTTCTTGGAATTTGGTAACGTCTCCCGCTCCCATGAACAAGTAGACGGCGTTGCCATGTTCTGCTAAAGAACCTACTTCATCCAATTGCAGCAAGTGGCTATTTTCAATCTTTTCAGCCAAATCCTGTATCTTCAGTGATCCTGCTTTTTCTCGAGCAGAACCAAAAATATCGCAAAGGTACACATGATCTGCTTCCAGTAAACAGTCAGCAAACTCCTGCAGGAAGGTTTGCGTCCGTGTAAATGTGTGAGGCTGGAAAATGGCAATCAATTCACGCTCCGGGTATTTCTGACGAGCAGATTGCAAAGTTGCACGGATTTCCGTTGGATGATGCGCGTAATCATCAATTAAGATGCGATCTCCTACTGATGTTTGAGTGAAGCGGCGCTTAACTCCTCCGAAATCCTCAAACTGCTGCTGAATGATATTGGCAGGAATACTTTCGTAATGGCAAAGTGAAATAACAGCCAATGCATTTAAAATGGCGTGATCGCCAAACATCGGAAGTTTGAAGGTATGGAAAAACTCATTCCGTATTACTACATCAAAAGTAGTACCATCAACCGTTTTTACGATATTTCTCGCCTGAAAATCATTTTCTTCTCCAAAACCATAATAGACAACTGGAATCGGGGCTTGGATTTGCTGAAGATACTCATCATCACCACAGGCAATGATGCACTTTTTCACTTGTTGAGCCATCTCTTCGAACGCCTTGAAAACATCGTCGACTCCAGTAAAATAATCAGGATGATCATAATCGATGTTTGTCATGATGGCGTAGTCGGGATGGTAAGCAAGAAAATGGCGGCGGTATTCACAGGCTTCTGCCACAAAGAAATGCGAGTCTTCCTGTCCGACTCCTGTTCCGTCCCCGATCAGATAAGATACAGGCTTGTATCCAGACAATACATGAGCCATTAATCCCGTAGTCGACGTTTTTCCGTGGGCTCCTGTAATAGCAATCGAAACATACTGACGCATCAAATCACCAAGAAATTGATGGTAACGGATAATCGTTGCACCCAATTCGCGTGCTTTTACCAACTCGGGGTGATCGTCGGCAAATGCATTGCCTGCAACAATTGTCATCTCTTTTTCTATATTTTCTGCATCGAACGGCAGTATGGTTATGCCTCTTTCCCGAAGACGGTCTTCAGTAAAAAAATGCTGCTCGATATCAGAACCTTGAACTTGTTTGCCCATATCATGCATGATTTGTGCAAGCGGACTCATACCCGAACCTTTGATTCCGGTAAAATGTAAAACTGTCATAAATGAACCTCCTGTGGGAGCTGTAAATTAGTCTACATAAATCGCTAAGCGAATTCTATAGCCGATGAAGTGAAACACAATGTACCATTATATCATATATTTATCACTCGTTAAAATGAGCCAGATTCTTTATATTTGATTCAACTTAGCCTATTTTAATGAAAAACTTCTTCAATATCGTTTTCTGTAATCAAGACTGAACGTGCTTTGCTGCCATTTTGTTCGGAGATAAAGCCATGCTGTTCAATCAGATCCATCAATCGGGCAGCCCGGTTATAACCGATATGAAACTTCCGCTGCAACAAGGAAGTCGAAGCGCTGCCCTGCACCATAATGAACCGGCAGGCCTCCTCGAATAAATCGTCCTGTTCAGCAGGCGATTCACTTCGCTTAATCAATTCTTCTTCTTTAAAAAAGTATTCAGGTTTTCCTTGCAGTCTTACATGCTCAATGACTTTTTCAATTTCATCATCGGTTACGAACGTTCCTTGAAGGCGGCTTGGAGCAGACATCCCATTACCTAAATACAGCATGTCCCCTCTTCCAAGAAGGCGATCGGCTCCTTGCGAATCAAGATTGGTTCGGCTATCAACTTGTGAAGATACCGAAAAAGCGATTCTTGTCGGGATATTAGACTTGATTAACCCTGTGATAACATCCACTGACGGCCGTTGCGTAGCAATGACGAGATGAATTCCACATGCTCGAGCTTTTTGGGCAATCCGGCAAATAGAATCTTCGACGTCTGATGGAGACATCATCATTAGATCTGCCAACTCGTCAATAACGATAAGAATATACGGAAGATGCTGGGCATAATCCCCTTTTTCTTTCACCAGCTTATTGTAACGGCTGATGTCGCGGACACCGGTATGAGCGAACAATTGATAGCGGCGTTCCATTTCTTCAACTGCCCATTTTAGCGAGGCTGTTGCTGCTTTGACATCTGTAATAACTGGACTGACAAGATGCGGAATGTGGTTATAGGGCGCCAACTCCACCATCTTCGGATCAATCAGCAATAATTTAAGATCTCTTGGAGCTGATTTGTACAATAAGCTGACCAATAGTGAATTGATGCAGACTGATTTACCGGATCCTGTAGCTCCGGC
>JASLAI010000108.1 GCA_030147225.1 Planococcus sp. (in: firmicutes)
GGGAAGCGGAGGCCGTCAAAGACTAAGTGAATGCCCTTAGTCAGCTGAAGCGTCTTGCCAAATTTAGAATGATCCTTGTCACGCAAAGTATCCACCCATGGCCCAGCTGCATTGACAATTTTTTTAGCATATAATTTATGGATCGTGCCATCAATCTGGTCTTCTACTTGAATTCCAACCGTTTTGCCATTGTCATAAATAAAGCTTTTCACCTTCGCGTAGTTCATAGCCATGGCGCCTTTTTCAACGGCTTTTTTCATAACTTCCAAAGTCAGGCGTGCATCGTCGGTTTTGTACTCCACATAATAGCCGCCGCCTTTGATGTTTTTCTTCTTCAACAGGGGCTCCCGGCGTAATGTCTCTTCCTTGCTGAGCATTTTACGGCGCTCACCTTTTTTGACGCCTGCTAAAAAGTCATAGACGCGAAGACCGACATTGGTGCTGAGCGGTCCAAATGTGCCCCCTTTGTAAAACGGCAGCAGCATCCATTCAGGAGTCGTCACATGCGGTCCATTTTCATAGACGATTTCACGTTCTTTGCCGACTTCGGCAACCATCTTCACTTCGAATTGTTTCAGGTAGCGCAAGCCCCCATGAACCAATTTAGTGGAACGGCTGCTCGTACCTGCTGCGAAATCCTGCATCTCCACAACTGCTACATCCATGCCGCGTACAGCTGCATCAAGCGCAATGCCTGCGCCTGTAATGCCGCCGCCAATAACAAGGACATCCAGTTGAGTCTGCTTCATTTGTTCATATCGTTCGTTTCTGTTTAAACTTGAAAATTTCATAAGTTAATCTGCTCCTTTTTTGTGTATGAGTTAGAGAATAGATAAATACTTATAGAAGCAAATAGCGCTCCTACTTTACTTCCCTGTCCTGTAGAAATTCACACTCTTCTTCTTTAAAGATATTTCTGATCAACCTGGATCGCTGTTTTTCCATATAAAAAAAGAGAACAAGGCACAGCTGCAGAATTTATTCTGCAAAACTGGCTTGGTCTCTCATAGTCTCCGGCCGTTTATCTCTCGTTATTAACTTGTGGGTTATTTCACTGGTTTAAATGATCGTGTTGCCGTTACCGCGTTTTTCCAGCCTTCGTAAAGCTCTTGGCTTTTTTCATTAGGCATGTCGCGTGTAAAGGTCTTGTCGATTTGCCATTGCTTGGAAATCTCTTCTTTGTCTTTCCAGAATCCGACTGCCAGACCTGCTAAATAAGCTGCGCCAAGTGCTGTCGTTTCCTGAACAACCGGACGTTCCACAGGAACATCCAGAATATCGCTTTGGAACTGCATCAGCAAATCATTGCCGACTGCTCCTCCATCAACGCGCAAGGTCTTCAATTCGATCCCTGCATCTTCTATCATAACATCTACGACGTCTTTTGTCTGGTATGCGAGCGCCTCAAGTGTCGCACGGATGAAATGAGCTTTCGTCGTGCCGCGTGTCAGGCCGAAAACAGCACCGCGTGCATCGGTATCCCAATATGGCGTTCCAAGACCAACAAAGGCCGGAACCATGTAGACGCCTTCTGTAGAGTCGACTTGCATCGCGTAATCTTCACTTTCCGGTGCATTTTCAATGACCTGCAAGCCATCGCGCAGCCATTGGATGGCGGAACCTGCAACAAAGATGCTGCCTTCAAGTGCATATTCAACTTTGCCATCAACACCCCATGCCAATGTCGTTAATAACCCATGCTCAGATACAACGCCTTCTTCACCTGTGTTCATCAACATGAAGCAGCCTGTACCATATGTGTTCTTCGCCATGCCTTTTTCGAAACAAGCCTGGCCGAATAATGCAGCTTGCTGGTCACCGGCAATTCCGGCAATTGGCACTTCGTGACCGAAGAAATGATAATCAATGGTGTTGGCATATACTTCGGATGACTGGCGTACTTCAGGCAGCATGCTTTTCGGCACTGTCAGGATATCCAACAATTCCTGATCCCATTCTAAATCGTAAATATTGTACATCAAGGTGCGGGACGCGTTGCTGTAATCGGTGATATGCGTCTTGCCGCCTGACAATTTATACACAAGCCACGAATCGATCGTTCCAAACATTAAGTCGCCGTTGTCCGCTTTTTCACGGGCGCCTTCAACATTATCAAGAATCCATTTTACTTTCGTACCAGAGAAGTAAGCATCGATCAGCAAGCCAGTTTTCTTACGGAACAATTCATTCAAGCCTTGCTCTTTCAAGTCATTGCAAATACCGTCTGTTTGGCGCGACTGCCAAACGATGGCTTTGTAGATCGGCTTGCCTGTGTTGCGATCCCAAACGACTGTTGTTTCACGCTGGTTGGTAATACCGATTCCTGCAATCTGGCTTGGATCGATATCCGATTTGCGCAGTACTTCTGCGATACAAGCTAAAACAGATGTCCAGATTTCGTTGGCGTCATGCTCGACCCAGCCCGGTTTCGGGAAGAATTGCTGAAACTCCTGTTGGGCAGTTTCAAAAATTTCACCTTTATGGTTCAATAATACGGCACGTGAACTGGTTGTGCCTTGGTCTATCGATAAAATATAATCTTTACTCAAAACGATCTCCTCCAATGGTTATGAAACAATTTTCTCTTCTAATTTATCAGCGGTTGTCCGCTCTTTTTTTAATTCTACACTTGCAGCACCAAATAAAACCAGGAACAAGGCCGCACTCATGATCCAAAACGGCAACCCGTAAGCACCTGTGAACAACGCTTTGTAAAATATGGCTCCATATACGCCGCCAAAAATAGGTCCAACAATCGGCACCCAGGCGTAAGACCAGTCTGAACTGCCTTTACCCGGAATCGGCAGCAATGCATGTGCAATGCGGGGACCGAGGTCACGAGCCGGATTGATAGCATAGCCCGTTGTACCACCAAGTGACATCCCGATGGCGATAATCAATGCACCGACGATCAATGGATTTAAGCCTTCTGTGAATTCATTGGCTCCAATGAACAAGAGGCCCATAACCAGTACCGCAGTTCCAATAATCTCGCTGACCAAATTGGAGAAAGGACGGCGGATGGCAGGAATTGTGGCAAATACCGCAAGCTTTGTTTCCGCCTCTTTGGTCCGTCCCCAATGCGGCAGGTAATTGAAGAAGACAATTGCTGCACCGATGATAGCGCCAAGAATTTGTGCTGTGATGTAAACCGGCACTTTAGCCCAAGGAAAATCGCCGACTGCTGCAAATCCGAGTGTAACCGCCGGATTCAAATGAGCTCCTGAAAAACTGCCTACTGCATAAACACCCATCGTAACGGCTAAGCCCCAAGCAATCGTAATGACGATCCAGCCGCTGTTCTCAGCTTTTGAGTCTTTTAATACTACTCCCGCGACTACCCCAGCTCCAAAAATGATTAAAATCATGGTACCGATTAATTCTGCTAAAAATTCCGTCATTGTTTGCACCCCTTTGCTTTTGGTTAAGAAGCATTTTTCAGAAAACGTAAAAAGACCCACGCTGAATCAAGCTACTTCTAACTAAAGAAGCGCTCATTTCAGTGTGGGTCTCCGTCTCTCCAACACAGTTCTTAACTTGTAAATACTAAGTTACCAGTTTATGAAAACGCTGTCAACATTTTATATTTACCAGAGTTCAGGCTGAGATGTTGAAATTGCTTTTGCTCCGCCGTCGTAAGCCAACTGAATATCTTCTTTCGTACGAATCAACCCGCCAGCAATCACCGGAATGCCTGTCTTGTCGAATACTTCCTTGATAACCGAAGGGATGATTCCCGGCAAAATTTCAATATAATCCGGCTTTACTTGATTGATCAGCTTAATATTATGCTCAAGAGCCTGACTATCAAGCAAAAATAATCGCTGTATCGTCAGCAAGTGATTTTTCTTTGCCAAAGCGATGACATTGCTGCGTGTTGAAACGATGCCATCGGGTTTGACTTCCCTGACCAAATACTCGAATCCATAAGCATCCGTCTTCAGTCCCTGTATCAGATCGACATGCAGGATTACTTTTTTCTTGGCTTTTTTTGCAACCGTCACCAATTGCTTGAGCTGCGCCAAACGGATTTCCAAAAAAATAATGTATTCGTGGTCGCTTTTGAGCAAGCGTTCAAATTCTTTCATATTGCGCAAAACAGGCAGTACGCCTTGTAACTCATGCACCAGATTTCCTCCTCAAATGAACTCCCTCATTCTTTATGTAACATTATCCGCCCAAACTGCTTCCCATTCAAAGATTTCGTATCGCCTGGCGCCTGCAACCACATATGGGTCTCCTTTTACCAATGCTTCGCAAGCTTCAAACGATTCAGCTCTGTAAATGACCAGCCATCCGCAAACTTGCCATTGGCTGCAACTTGTCCGCTGTTGCGCATATTCTTCAAAAACTCCAAATGCTTAGGGCGAAATTCCTGGCTTTTGTCAACATCTTTCATCGGCAACAATACCGCAAAATATTTCATCTGAAAGCCCCCTTTGTTTTATTATAAAGAGCTGGTTATAAAAAGTCTTTGTATGACGATAAAAATTGATTTTTTTAACATTCTCTTTTTGATAAATGAGCGAAAAGCTTCCACTTTTTTAATCTTGTCGCCAGAATTTTTACCATTTATTTGGACATACTGTCCGGACTCACTAGAATACTGTCCAAACTGACGAAATACTGTCCATAAATGAAGAAATACTGTCCATTTGCCTTCATTTACTTGCGAAGCACCTTTTCCAAACTTTATAAACAGAGTAAACTGGAAGTGACTTACAAAACATCATCCATAAGGAGCTGATTGGCTGTGCAGATGACGAAAAAAGGACCTGTCTATCAATTGACGTTCATGCCTCGATTTTTCCCGGTAAACTGCTATGTAATAGAAGAAGCAACGGAATTGACTTTGGTAGATGCTGCCTTGGGCTTCAA
>JASLAI010000158.1 GCA_030147225.1 Planococcus sp. (in: firmicutes)
CTTTACCAGAAACAGCTGCAAGCTCTCCTGCATTGCAGCGGAGAACGCTGATGTCAACTGTGTCCAAAATCTCATGGACAGCCGCTAAACGGAAACGGCTTGCTCCTGCTCCCACAGGATCCAGGACAACTGGAATGCCGATTCGATTGGCTTCTTTGCCGGCCAGCAGCATGCTTTTCAGCGACTCTGCGTTTAAGGTGCCGATATTTAATGACAAAGCCTTTGATAAAGCGGCAAGTTCTGCTGCTTCTTCAGGAGCTTCTCCCATTATCGGAGAAGCTCCGATTGCCAACAGACCATTGGCTTGGAAATTTGATACCACATGATTGGTGATGCAATGGACTAGTGGATTTTCCTGTTTTATTTTACTGAGCATCTTTAAGCACCCACTTCTTTTGCCATATTGATGGACCAAGATTCTTTTCTCCATGCTTGATCCCAGAAATTCCATTCGTAATAGCTGCTCTTACGAAAATGGCTTTTCAACTCACGACGGCGCGCTTCAGGCAATCCTTCCGCCAACAGATTCATGCGGGATATCTGTTCATTAACAAGCGCCCCAAATTCTTCAGAACCGTAAGTTTCAATCCAGCGGTTATAAATCGGATGATTGGGTTCGGCATCTTTCAAGCGCTCTCCGATTTCATAGTAAAGCCAATAACATGGCAAAATAGAAGCCAGAACGTCCGCCAAATCACCCTCTGATGAGCGATACATATGCGACACATAGGCATATGCCGTTGGTGAAGGCTCAAACACAGCCCACTCTTCACCAGTGACTCCCAACAGTTCCATAAACGATTCATGAAGAGCCAGCTCAGCACTGCATGTATGCGCGGAGTGAAGTGCAAAGCGCTGTGTCGTTTCCAAATCTTTAGCTTTGGATGCGCCCATAGCCTGTACTTTAGCAAAATGCGACAAATAATAAGCGTCCTGCATTACATAAAAACGAAATACATCAACCGGTAATGTTCCATCTTCGATGCCCTTAACGAACGGATGATCAAAACTGGCCTGCCATAGGCTGTCGCATTCTTCTCTTACTTCTTCACAAAATGTCATTTCTCCATCTCCTCTTTGCTTTCAGGTCTCAGTGACCGACTGTTGCCGGCACGCTCCCTGTTCTTTGACCAAATAAAAAACGCCGCTTCCCGATAAAGGGAAGCGGCGTATGCAGTCGATAAAAGAAATAGCAGACGGTCGCCACTTCCCTCCGCTGGTATGATCCAGATCAGGTTCAAAGGGTCCAGGCTTATGCCTGTCTCAGCCGATATCCGGCTCCCCCAGTGGTGTGTTTTATTTGTGATTTACGAGATCACTATATCATAGATTCAGAAAATTCTACAGCCTTAATGCGATTTCCTGTTTCGTCATCAAAGAAATGCACATGGGCCATATCAAATGCCAGCGTCGCCGTATGACCCGGCTCAATTGTCGTAGAGGCATCTACACGCGCAATAAATTCCTGTTCCGCGTAAACAGCGTGCAAAATCGTTTCAGCTCCGGTCAGCTCACAAACTGTAATGACCGCTTCAAATTCACTCGCTGGAATACCTGATAAATCCTCATTGTTAACATGGATATGCTCCGGACGGATCCCTAAAGTCACTGCTCTTCCTTCATATCCTTCACTTTTCAGGGTGGCCATTAGCTGTTGCGGAATATCCAGCATTTTATCCCCCATCACAAAAGCACCTTTATCAATTTTCCCGTCAAAAAAATTCATCGCAGGAGAACCGATAAAGCCGCCCACGAACCGATTTTCTGGGAAATCATATACTTCTTTCGGAGAACCGACCTGTTGAATAAACCCGTCTTTCATGATCACGATACGGGAGGCCATTGTCATGGCTTCTGTTTGGTCGTGTGTTACATAGATGGTCGTTGTTTTCAGTCTTCTGTGCAGCTTGACGATTTCTGCACGCATTTGGACGCGTAGTTTGGCGTCCAAGTTGGACAAAGGTTCATCCATCAAAAAGACTTTGGCATCACGGACAATTGCGCGTCCAAGAGCGACACGCTGGCGCTGGCCGCCTGACAATGCTTTTGGTTTTCTGTCTAAATAGTCTTCCAATCCAAGGATAGCTGCAGCCTCATTAACTAGTCTTTTAACCTCTGCTTTTTTAACTTTCCGCAGTTTTAAACCAAAAGCTATATTTTCAAACACAGTCATGTGCGGATACAAGGCGTAGTTTTGAAAAACCATCGCAATGTCACGGTCCTTTGGCTCGACCTCATTCATTCGTTTGCCATCTATGTAAAATTCACCTTCCGTTATTTCTTCTAATCCTGCAATCATCCGCAGAGTTGTTGATTTACCGCATCCTGATGGACCGACAAAAACGATAAACTCTTCATCTTGGATATGGAGATTAAAATCCGATACGGCAAGAGCGCCTTTATCATATCTTTTTCCAAGCTTTTCAATTTTGATCTCTGCCATTTCGCATTCTCCTTCTGCGTTTTAATCTTAATTATAGTCAATTATCTGTAAATTACAAATAATTAATTCATTAGCTTTCTCTTAAGTGTTATACTTCTTGCAAACTGATGGGATATTTTGTGTTTCTAAACGATGAGAATGGGGAACCGTTTTAAAAGAGACTGCAACGAGCAGCATAAAATTCTTCGGGAGTCGAAGTTAAATTCATTTCATTAATACCCTGCCATCCAATATTCAAACAAAAAAGGAGAGAAAGTGATGAAAAAAACGCGTTTATTTTTAACCACTATAACCGGATTAGCATTAATTCTTAGCGGTTGCGCTGGCTTCCAGACCAGCAACAATGATGAGGCTACTGTCAATGAAGACGGAAAGGTGGTCATCGATTTCTGGACATTCTGGGGCTCTGAGATTCGCCGCCCGGTCATTGAACAAATAATTGCTGACTTTAACGAATCACAGGACGA
>JASLAI010000225.1 GCA_030147225.1 Planococcus sp. (in: firmicutes)
TGCCTCCTTTGCATTAAAGAAAATTTCTGACGCTAATTATCCTGCTTTTATCTGAAGTGTACTGTTTATAGAATGGAGAAACAATATAATTAAGTTATCTTAAAATTATCTGGTAAAGAAAAATGGAGCAAGTGCAGTAGAACATTGAATATCAATTTATCGGAAGAAAGGTAGCTGAAAAGGCTTCTTTTTTAAATTCTTCTTAAAAAACAAAAATATTTTTCGGAAACAGCACAACCACTCCTTTTATTGGGTATAATAAGAACAAACGTTCTTATTTAAAAGGAGTGTAGCTTATGGAAGCAAGAAGCAGCAATGGTAAAAGAAATTTAACAAAGCAAACACGATGGGATGGACTTTTCGTTTCGGAGCATGCTTGGAATTATAACAGCGGCTCTGTTAGGGATCCACAGCCGATGCTCAGTGCCGATGAGCAAGGAGCCATCGTTGATATGCTGATAGTCGCTTACGAACGTAAGTGCATGGTGTTTATCCAGTCATGGCAAGAACGGCATTTTCACTATTATCGCTGCACTATCCGGAAAGTGGACTATGAGAAGTGGAGTATTGCATATGAAGATATTTTAGGGGAACGGAGACTTCCAATTGCTACCATTACGTCAATACACATGCTTGACTAATCAAATGCATATTCAGACATGACTGCGCGAATTGGATAAAGATTTGTCAGTCTCGTGTTCTGAAAGCACTGGTTAGAGCAAAAACGAATAGCTGTCGCATATGTTTCATAATGTATAATGAGTAAAAAAGGAGGACTCGAATTGATTATACTTCGCCGACTCTATTTACAGGCAACCAGTTTTTCTTGGCTTATTCTTACCATCAGTACGTTCATATTGATAACATTCAGTACGTTTATGCTGCCTATCATCGAGCCGTCTACTTTTATCCGATATTCAGATTCCCTATGGTTTACAATGACGACGATCTTGACGGTCGGTTACGGTGACTTTTATCCGTCTACTCATGCAGGAAGAATTTTTACAGTTGTTTTTCTATACATAATTGGCATTGGATTGTTTGCGTCTTTCATCGGGAAAGCAATTGAAAGTCTAACTATACATAAAAGGCGGGAAGAAAGGGGAGAGTTGATGTATAAGGGACAGAACCATATTGTCATCATAGATTGGTCTTATAAAGCTGAAAACGCTATAGCAGAAATACTCAAGCAAGATGAACAAACTGAAGTTGTCGTGATTGATAGAATGGAAAAAGCTAAAGAGATCCACACGAGAATTCATTATGTCAAAGGCAATGCGACACATGAGAAAGTCTTGCGGCAGGCAAATGTTCAGCATGCAAAAGCGGTATTGATTTTTGCTGATGACCGGATTGATGATCAGATGCTGACTGATGGAAAATCGCTGCTGATTGCCACAGCTGTGGAAAGGATGTCCCCGGGTGTTTATACGACTGTAGAAGTTGAACGAGAGGAGCATCTCCCAAATTTTTCACACATTAAGGTTGATAAATTTATTATGTCTAATGGGACGATAGCAAAAATGGCAGTAAACTCAATTTTTTCTGAAGCGAAGTAATGTCCTGAAGCAACAATGGGTTCTTCATCAAGCCTTCAAGTAATTTAAGGGAAATAGAAGAACATTAAAACTGTAAACTTCTTTTCATTTGCGGAAAAGTCAGTAAATTGATACTCTTTTAAAAAAGGAGGATGATTAAGTGAGTGAACCAATCGAGTTGACGAAAATAACCATTATCCAAAAAGATACTGCCAATAAAATACGTGAAGCGTATATTGGAGAATTTAAAGAACCTGTTATGTATGGAGTGCACGGAGGCGTTAAAAAATTTTACGGTGTTGAAACCAATCCGGAATATCCTTCGACATTGGATCATATTGTGGCATCCGCCGGTGGTTGACTGGTCGGGACATTATCCGGCGCGCTGGAAGCGCGCCAAATACCAACTTCACCAGATAAAGTCCGTGCAGACGTCCAAGGGACAATTGAAGCTCCAGAAGGCGTATTGAAAATAACGAAAATTACTGCACATTACCATGTGAAAGTGCCGGATGGTAAGCGAGAAGCGGCAGAACGAGCCTTAGCTGTTTTTGATAGAGGCTGTCCTGTGGCACAAACCCTGAAAGGGGCAGTAGATATTCAGCATTCCTGGGACATTGAAATCTATTAATAATTTGGCATTTGAGTGTGTTTATTGAAGACCTGCAGATTTATAGCAGGTCTTTTTTTATTGGTAGCAAATCTTGTCGAGAATGGGAAGTATTGATGCTTTGTACAAGAAGGTTTTCATTCAGATGATGCATAAAAAACAGGAAGCCGACGTCATTGCTTAGTTGCAACCTCGGCCTCCTATTTGAAATCAATGTTTTACAAATTACCGGAATATTTTTGTTTTTTTATGCCAAATCTGCCCCAATTGATCTGCTGGAAGCGGTCTGCTGTAAAAGTAACCCTGACCAATAACATCAAATTCTTTTAACGCAATTACCTGTTCCTCTAATTCAATACCCTCTACAATAACCTGTGCATTTAGGTTTTTTCCAACATCAATTATAGCCGCCAGTATAAACAAGTTGCGTCGATTGCCGAGGACTTCATCGATTAGGGATTTATCAATTTTAAGCGTGTCAATTTCGACATTCTTAATTACATTTAACGAGGAGTAGCCGGTACCGAAATCATCAATCGCTATTTTTACACCGAGTTTCTTCAATTTCTGAATCAGAATAGAGGATTCTTCGATATCCATCATGACGCTTTCCGTAATTTCAATTTCCAGGTAACGCGGATCTACATTTTCTTTTTCTAAAATTTGTTGCACTTTCCAACTGAAATCCGCGTCATGAAATTGTCTGGCCGAAACATTCACTGACACTTTCATTTTTGAACGCCCTTCTTTTTCCCAGACATTCATTTGACGGCATGCCTCTTCGATGACCCATTCGCCAATTGGCAAAATGAGTCCTGTCTCTTCAGCAAGTGGAATAAATTCTGCAGGAGAAATCAAGCCGTTTGAGGAATTCCACCGGATTAATGCTTCAATTCCAACGAGATTTCCTGTTCGTAAATCAATTTGCGGCTGGTAATAGAGTTGAAACTCTTCTAGCTTAAGCGCTTCATGCAAAGCTTTTTCCAACTGAAGCTTTCTGGTCGTTTTCTCGTTCAAGTCTTCTGTAAAGAACTGATAGTTATTTTTCCCTTTTGCTTTAGCTGAATACA
The DNA here is from genome assembly GCA_030147225.1 of Planococcus sp. (in: firmicutes). Lineage (GTDB taxonomy): Bacteria > Bacillota > Bacilli > Bacillales_A > Planococcaceae > Planococcus. Next base: position 3,219 of record JASLAI010000225.1, read on the forward strand.
TGGCCATGTCCGCTTGCCGAATGAGCATCTCCTCATCACAAG
>JASLAI010000402.1 GCA_030147225.1 Planococcus sp. (in: firmicutes)
GTGCCCACTTCTTCGCCGTTGCGGTAGACTTTATAGCCTGTCACGGCCGTGTCATCAGTGGACGCCGTCCACTTCAGTTCCACGCTGTCAATCGAAGCTTTTCCGGTTACTCCGGCAGGTGCTGTCGGTGCCGTTTCGTCGGCTGGAGCTGAAAGGCTAAATTTGTCTAAACGGTATGTCGCCTTCTGTTTTTCTGCTTCAGTTTCAACTGCTTGCAGTCCAATTGTAGAATCATCATTTTGATACAAGTATAATTCTTCATTATTGTAAGTTTGGAATGATGAAAATTTTTCATCTGCTAGTCCAGGAACAACTTTAAAAGTAGCGCGCTCTTTAAAACTTCTAGTCCCGTCATGCTTAGCGATTTTAACATCCATTCCATCTCTGACTAAGTAAAATCCTGGATTATTCTCCGACTGAAAAGATTTATAACTTTCTTGACCATTAGCCAATCCAGACACCTGATGCCACTGGAAATCATAAGTGTCCTCTTCTAAGGAATCTACTCGCAATCACCTGTTCGAATGGCGAACATACTTCTCAAGTTCATTATAAACTTGCAGCGAATAACTTGAGTAACCAATTCCCGAGGCAGTTGGTACAATCTTGTTAATGGTGCCGTCTGAATTGTACTCCATTTTTTCAATCGCTACAGAGCGTCTATATTCACCGCCAGTTGGCAACGCTGCATTATGGTAGATAAAGTACCATTCATTTTGGTACTCAATGACAGCCGGATGGCTGGTCGGGCTGCCTTCAAGAGTATCCATTAATTTTCCTTTATACTCCCATGGACCTTCTGGGCTATCACTCATTGCATAAGCAAGTTCCTCTGGATAATTCATTGCGTACGTCATATAATATTTTCCATTGTATTGATGAATGTGAGGGCCTTCAGTGAAAGTCCCTGGCATTCCACCAATTTCTACTTTTTTAATGTCTCCATCCAATTCTTTCATATTATCTTTAAGTTTTGCATAATACAGATGCGTATTCCCCCAATATAGATAGGCCTGTCCGTTGTCATCGATAAATACGGTTGGATCGATATCATCCCAAGAATCTTCCCCCATAAATTCTGGGTTAATGGTGTCTGAACTTTTAACAAGTGGAGCATCCAGAGCATCTTTCCAGCCCGTTACAGGATCATCTGATTCTGCTACGCCAATAGCAAAACCAGGTGCTTTGCTGTCGCTATTATCCACTGTTACATACCAATAAAATTTACCATCTTTTTCAATCGCTTCAGATGCCCAAGCAGAAGCTCCAGTTGCCCAGGCAAATGTAGTACGAGGCATCGAGCCTTCCAATTTCCAATTATTCATATCATCTGAAGAATAAATGTCCCACTCATTCAGTTCAAAGAAATTCCCTGTAACTGAAGCTTCATCGTGCCCGACATACATATACACTTTGCCATTATGCTCCAATGCTGCTGGATCAGCACTAAAACGGTCTTTAATCACCGGATTCCCTGTGATTTCCTTCGGTTCTTCAGGAATGCCTCCTGCGCTTGGCACTTCCGTTTGCAGCCTCTCAAACTCCTCTTTGGTAATATTCAAAACATCACCGTGGCGCGGGCGATCCGGCAAGTTAATATCATCTGAAAGTTTCCAGTCTGCAGATGCAATGTCGTTCGTCTCAAACAATGTATAGCCTCTTCCATTGCCATACTCGTCTATTAATAGATAGAATTTATCTTCTTCGGTATTTGATTTAAAGATTTCGGCACCTTCACCATGATCTAGAACATCCATCCCAATTCCTTCTTTTGTCAATTCAAAATCCCCAAAAAAGGAATCTCCGACTTCTTGGAAAACATGTTCTCTAATTTCTTCTCCTGCCTTCTCTTTTTCTGTATAGTATGTTCCCTTTGTGATCCGATATACCTTGTCTTCATGATCTATCGCAACAGTATCTAAAATATCATGCCCCAAATCCAATAAAGTCTCTGGTTTTGTAAATGTATGGAAATCTCTTGTTTTCGCATACATTATCCGATTATGACTTTGGCCGTTGCCATAGCGATCAGCTACACTGTCATATACAAAAGAAGACCAGTATACGATGTATTCGCCTGTAGAATCATCGTAATATATTTCTGGCGCCCACGTATTTCCTGTTTCAGGTCCTGTTATTTCAACCATCCTTTGTTCAGACCAGTTGATTAAATCTGTTGATTCCCAAATCATAAGCGAGTTGCTGCCTTTTCTTACGGTCCTCCCCCAATCTCCACCTGTTCCATACACTTTCAAATCCGTAGCGAGCATATAAAACTTATCACCCTCAGGAGAACGGATAATAGATGGATCTCTCAGTCCCTCTTCTCCTAAATGGCTTGTAATGACCGGTTTTCCATCATTGACTTCATTCCATTGAGTGACATCATTTCCTTCACTCAATGCGAAGCGAATCTGCTCGCCGTCAGCATATGCTTCTCCATTAAAGTAAGTCATCATATACGCTGCATTATCTTCTACTTTCTCAGGCATTTCTTTGACAGTTGCTGTAAATTCTTTAACAGCTTGTTCACCATTCAAGGTAACTGTTGCAGTTAAACCAACTTGTTTGTCTCCTTTGGAGAATGCCGGTCTAACCACTTCTCCTGTAGATGTAATAATAGAAGCATCTGTCGTTTCCCAAACAATGGACGACCCATTTTCTCCTGCAGTTGGCATATACAAGTTTCCACGGACATCATCAATAGTATGAATAACTAAAGATTTCACATCCGCTTTTACAGCTGCTGAATCTTGAATTTTTTTCACTACATTCACAGTAAATTCTTTCACTACCGAATTAGTACCGTCAGAGATTGTTGCCGTCATAGTAACCGTTTGATCGCCTTCTTCATACGGCGGTCTGGTTACCTTTCCCTCGTTTGTAATGACATCCGGTTTATCAGATTTCCAACTGATTTTAGTGCCGTATGCACCCGACGCTGGAAGTTCAAGATCAGATGTGATCTGTCCACTGTCTCGGTTGTTTAGGAGAAAATTAGAAAACTCCAGCTGATCAGCAGCATAGTTTAGAAAATAGTCATTTAAACTGCCAATAGCTTGAGTTTTCTCTTCAG
>JASLAI010000249.1 GCA_030147225.1 Planococcus sp. (in: firmicutes)
ATTTAATGTGAATAAATACCTGCATTTATTGTCTAAGAAATATAGTTGAAGGGTAAGGTGATACTAAGGACGCGTTACTGATGAAGTAAGTGGGTGGGAAGATGCAGGCAGAAGAATATCAGACGCCATTAAAAAAGCATATCTGGGGCTTGGTAATTTTGAATTTTCTTGATGGATTATTGACTTATACGGGGCTCTCGCTGGGAGCTATCACCGAAGCCAATCCATTGCTGGCCTCGTTTTCTCCGTTAGCTCTCTTGGTGACAAAACTGCTATTGTCTCTTTGTCTTTTCAGTTTTCTTTATACGCCATTCGTAAAGATTCAATCACGCAAATGGCGCTGCGTTCTCGTTTTTGTAAACATACTTTATTCTTTCATTTTGCTGCTGCATTTCTTCTGGCTTTTCGCTTTTTTTATATGAAATGCAAAAGGCATCACTGAAAACAATGCTTACATAGAGCCGACTGCAAGCTAGGCAGAGATGCTGGCTTTTTCTGTCGTCAGTAAAGTTTTATTGGAAGATTTGTAAAGAATAATTAGCAGGATGCTGGCCATTGCCAGGGCTGCTGAAAAATAATAGATGCTGCCAGCTTGGATGGTTAGAAGCCATGTGAATGTCAAAGGACCGATGATTCGCCCAAGGTTGTCCATTGAATAGGTCATGCCGGCAGCTGTACCATATTTGCCGCCAGATTCTTTTGATGTTAGCGACACCAATGCAGTCCGGGCAAGGGCATTGCCTGCAGTGAAGATGCTGAGCGCAACACCGGCGAAAATCAGACTGGTGGTAAAGGGCATAATTATTAATCCGATAGCTGTCACAACTTGCGCACCGATGATCCATTGAGTTTCGGTGCCATCTTTTATGCGGCGTACCACACCGCCTTGTATGGCAGCATCAACAAAGCCGCTGGCTATAAACAAATACCCGAGCTGAAGCGGGGTAATTTCAATTTGGTCAATCTGAAACAATTGAAAAGTCGATTCTAACCCTGCCAGCAGGAACGTCACCATAAAGGAAAATAAAAATAAGTAGCGGACGCGGAATTGCCAAAGTGTACTGGAGCCTTTTGGCAGAAGTGCACGTTTTACCGCTTGTCCTTTACGGACAGGCTCTTTTAGCACTAGGCTTGCATAGACCATCAGCAACAAAGTCAGGACTGCAGAAACCGTAAATGGCAAGGCCAAGGACACGGCACCAAGCACACCGCCGATTGCAGGTCCAAAAATGAAGCCAAGGCCAATTGACATGCCGAGCAGCCCCATGTATTTATTGCGTTCTTCGTTTGTCGTGATGTCTGCCACATAACCAGTCACGGCAGTGTATAGCGCCCCGGAGAACAAACCGCCGACAATGCGTGAAAGATACAGCAGCATGAGGGTGTCAAGAAACAGCGAAAATAGGAAAAAACTCAAACTGAATCCAGCCAAGCCCAGAAGAATTAGTTTTTTTCGGCCAGTCTTGTCGGAAAGTTTTCCCCACAACGGTGCTGTAAAAAAAGAAGACAGGGCATAGATAGTGATTAAACCGCCGACGTGGATTTCTGAGTAGCCTTGTTGAACAATGACTTCAGGTAAAATCGGTATAATAATGCCGAATCCGAGGTAAACAAAAAACTGGACGGACATCAGCAATAAAATAGTTTTTTTCATAATAAGGAGTTCCTGCTTTCTCAAAAGAATATGCACCCATTTTACTCTTGTTTCATCATTAGGACAATGACAGAAAAAAGAGACCCATTTCTGGGCCTCTAAAAAATCTGTTATTGTTTCTCCAGTTCGATGCACTGGAGGTGCCAGGTGAGAAAGTCTTGTCAAAATGACTAATTCCGTTTGTTTCGTGCTGAAAGGAATAATTCTTTTCTTCTTATACCCATTGTGAGTACATTATAAAAAAAATAACTGCGTTTTCGCAATTATTCACTTAACATGGCGACATCGTATCCTTGATCTTCGATTGCTTCTGCAATTTGACTTACTTCTACAGCAGACGCATCGTAAGCTACATCTACAGAACCATTTTCCAGGGAAACCTCCACTTTATCAATACCTGGCAACGCCATCACACTATCTTTTACTAAGCTTACACAATGCTGGCAAGACATGCCGCTTACTTGCAGGTTAATTTGTTCTTTCATGAAAATTTCCTCCTTATTATTTACGCATCATTTTTTGGATAGTGACAAGCAGTTTGTCCAACACCTCTTCTTCACCTTCCAAGCTTTGACGCAGCCTGGAAACTGTCCTCCTAGCAACACTTTCGTAATTCTAGGAAATTAAAGTTTTTTCGGTTAATTCGCTGACCTGAAAATCACCATCTTATTTTTAACTATAACATACCTATTGGGGGTATGCGAAACAAGTGGTTTACACCACCTTAGCAATTGTCATCAAAATGTTAAGTTTAAAATCCTGAAATGATGGTATTATAAGCATAGACACAGAAAAGTCAATAATAACTACTCTGCACATGAAACACGGCAGGTTGAGATTCGTCCTTATAGATAATGAAAAACACAAAGAGGTGATATGGATGGCGAAAAGTGTAGATGTTCGCAACATTGTTTCAAATTTATCGAAACTAGGAATCCAAGCAAAAATCACAAAATCCCGCGTGGAATTAATAAAAGCGATTGCTTTGCCTCAACCGATTCAAACGCAGTCTCAGCAATAAAAACTCCGACGCCAGGCGTCGGAGTTTTTATTTTCTGTTTTTATCGAACATGTAATTTTTATGATGGAATTTCATGCTGAAGACAATTCCGAGAGCCAGCATATTCCCGATCAACGAACTGCCTCCATAACTGATGAAGGGCAGTGGTATCCCGGTGATCGGCAAGAGCTGAATCGTCATCCCAATATTTTGGAAAACATGGAAGGTGATCATTGCAATAATTCCTGCGCATACGTAAGTGCTGAAAGTATCTTTGAACTGCAATGTAACTTTGGTCAGGTGATAGATCAGCATGAAAAATAAGATGATGACCGCACTGGCTCCGATAAAACCGAAATCCTCCGAAATGACCGTGAAAATAAAATCCGTATGGTTTTCCGGTACATAGACTTGGCGTCCTTGATAACCTTTGCCGAATACTTCGCCTGAACCGATGGCATTCATTGCAGCAATCAGGTTATACCCTCCTGATTCCGCATAGGCATAAGGGTCAAGCCAAGTATAGATGCGCTCAAACATATATGGTTTCAGGCCGAATGCGCTGGATAGAAACTCTTGTGCATGAATGGTCATCCACAAAAGCGCTACTCCAACAATGGCTACGCCGCCAAAACTAGGGGCGATAATCTTCCAGGAGATTCCTGAAACGACGACAACCGCCAGCGTAATGGCGATGAAAACAAGTGCCGTCCCAAGATCGGGCTGAAGCAAGATAAAGCCGAGTGGAATGCCCAGGAAAAGTGCAATTTTTCCTAGTAAGTAAAAATCGGATTTGATCGTTTTCAATAAGTTTTGTTCATGGTGGGAAGAAATCATTTTTGCCAATGCTAGGATATAGAAAGTTTTCATGAATTCGGCCGGCTGGATATTAACAAATGGCGTATGGAACCAAGCTTTAGCTCCATTGATGGGCTGGGCGATTTGTCCTACACCATCCGGGGCAATCATTAACAGGATAAGCAGCAGGATACCGAAGCCGTATAAATAATAAGCCATTTTTTTGTATTGTTCTGGATCAAAGTACATCAGTACGCCGATCATTCCGACAGAAATGATATAAAATATAGCTTGTCTTGGAACAAAATTAGTTAAATACTGTCCTGAAGTTTGGGCGGACGAAATAGCCACCAGACTGACGATGAAGAAGAGAAATAAGATGAAAGCCAACGACCAATCAATCCGGTCGGTGAAGCTTCTATTAGTTTGCATGTATTTTCACCTGTACTTTTTATTATTATGAGTCGGAATATATTATAACGTATATATCTGTAATATGCGCATGACAAAAGTAATGACGCATTTGAAGTAGAGATGTTTCATATTTAATTGGTTTGGTCGTATAATAGGAAATGGAATGGAGTGGGGGATATGGTAAAAAAACCGTTGAACACGGACGCCTACATACAGCATTTATATATTTATCTAAACGAATCTGATCATTTTGCCTTATTTAGCGGACTTACCTTTGCCCATTTTTTGGATGCCATGAAACTACCTAAAAATCTGCTGTTGCTAAAGCACCCGTATGAAGATGCTTCGTTTAACATGCACACCCATATGGAATTCGCTACACAGGAAGAATTTGGGCAGCTGCGAAAAGCGCGTGCAAACAAAAAAAGCGAGTTTTGCTGGATAGATTTTAAAAGCGAAAAACAACTGAATTCCCTTACGCCGCAGGAACAAGCTGAATTGCTGTACATCGGCCATAAAAAAGAACCGCTTAAAACACCGTTCTATTCCACTCTTCAAAATGAATTTGTGTATTTATCCAGTGAAGAAGAGGAAACCACAAAAATATATTTCCGCAGATTAGAGCGCCTGAACGAGCTTGTTGGCAATTACTTTACGTATCTTATTCGACGGGAAGAAAATGGACAAAATTTCTGGCGGCGTAAATCTAAAGACCTCATCCCGGAATTACCAGCTGAAGTATTGCAATCTTTAAAAAAGAATTACCGGGAAGGTGTACTCATCTCATTGGCAGACCCTGAAAAAACCAAAAATACAATCGAATTGCATATTCGGCCCGTAGAAGAGATTTCTTTTCTGGATGAATTCTGGTCCGATATCGAAGAATACACAAAACAGGGGATTTCACGCAAAATCATTTATGACAGAAAACAAAAAATATGGAAATGATACCTGGAAACAGGTATCATTTTTTTCGGGCTGGATTTTGATGGTTGAATAAGCTG
>JASLAI010000307.1 GCA_030147225.1 Planococcus sp. (in: firmicutes)
ATTTAATAACTAGTGTGCATGGATTTTGTTTTTGTGAAAATCAATTGCTATTGGTTAATTTAAGACATCGAGGTTGGGATTTTCCTGGAGGGCATATTGAAAGTGGCGAAACGCCTGAAGAATGTATGCATAGAGAAGCAATGGAAGAGGGATATATTTCGGGCCGCTGTCAATTGATAGGGCATTTAGTTGTCGATCATTCTGAAAATCAGTTATGGGATGAAAATGACAAATATCCAAAAATCGGTTATCAAGTATTTTACAGAATGGATATTGAAAAATTAGATGCCTTCAAAGCAGAGTATGAATCGGCGCATAGAATGATGATTCCGACAAATGAAGCGGCAAAATATCATCATAATTGGAATGGAATTTATCAAAAAATTCTTTCAGAAGCAATGTGCTTAAAAAAAGAATAATAATCTAAAATTTTGAAATACGCATAACATTGTAGTTGATATTATAAACTGCAGACAGGAGGAGCAGGTTCTAATGCTGAAAAACGAAAGTGATCTTATCGAATTGATTCAACAAGATGATTGGATGATGGGGATTTTAACGGCGGCAAGCACATTGAATCTTCCTGACTGGTGGATTTGTGCGGGTTTTGTTCGTTCAAAAGTTTGGGATACACTGCATAGCTTAAAACAGAGAACTGCCCTATCAGATATCGACGTCATCTATTTTGAGGCACAGAATGTCTGTGAAGCGGAAGAAATGAGACTGGAAGCCCAGCTTCATGATATACTGCCCGATATTCCATGGTCAGTGAAAAATCAAGGAAGAATGCACATCAGAAATAATGTCGAACCTTATACATCTTCTATAGAGGCTATGGCGAGGTTTCCAGAAACGGCTACAGCAATCGGTATTAAATTGGACAAGCAAAATAAAGTAGTGTTAGCTGCTCCTTATGGAATCACCGATCTGATTAATTTAAATATACGGCCGACTCCTTATTTCTTAGAAGATAAAAAACGTTTAAAGATTTATAGAAATCGGATAGCTAAAAAGAAATGGAAATCAAAATGGCCAAAACTTAATCTTGCGAGTTATGAAGAGTAAGATTAAGAGATTTCCTTGCTGTAACAGCAATGTTTTTGACATAAGAAAAAGACCTTATAAAAGGCCATTCGTGTATTTATTCAATCAGCTGTTTAACCACGGCCATTTCTTTGCCGAATCGATTTCCATTGTCTTTAAAGCCTAAGCTTGCGTACAACTTATGTGCAGCTAAATTATCAGGGTGATAGCCAACGACGATCTTTTTGGCCTCCAATGTTCCAGCCATCTCGGCAATCATCAATTTGGTCGCAGCTCTCCCTATTCCTTGGCCTTGAAAATTTTTATCAACCATTATTCGGTATATCCAATGACCGTCAAGTTCCTCAGTTAGAGTATTGAACATCAAAAAACCAACTACTTTATCACCGGTATAGATTGCGTAGGGCTTCAAGCTGGTTTCAAATTTTGATTGAGCAATTGATACCGCATTAGGAACCATATATTTCATTTGTTCTTCTGATACCTCTAGTTCACAGCAGTCATACCAATTTTCTTTGTTTAACTCGACAATTTTATTATTTTCTGTTTTCATAATTTTCCCCTTCCGATTTGCGGGGAAAGCAAATGCGCTATTAATCAGGTGCAAACCCCTTATATTCATTGATAGACAGTATAATGTTATGTACCATATTGAACGCCTCCTTGGTCTATTAATATCCTATTGTAAATATATGGACTTTTTGACTATAGCATTGTTCATTGTACTTTCCTAGAAGTTAAAGGATTATCTAATAAATAAAAGAATACATAAAAAAATTAAGGTAACTGAGACAAACTTTTAGAGAAAGGGTGAAGAAATAATGGATGTTCAAACGGTCATGCTAGAGCTGGAGGCTTTAGGCAAGGAACGAATGAAGAAAATCTATATATCCAATGGAGCGCATGAACCGCTTTTTGGTACGGCTACAGGTGCGATGAAGCCGATGGCGAAGAAGATAAAAATCAATCAGGAGTTGGCTGATGAGCTTTATGCGACTGGTAATTATGATGCGATGTATTTTGCGGGTATTATTGCTGATCCGAAAGCCATGAACGAGTCAGATTTCGATCGCTGGATGGAAGGTGCTTATTTCTATATGCTTGCGGATCATGTAGTTGCGGTAACTTTGTCTGAATCAGATATAGCGCAGGAGGTAGCTGACAAGTGGATTGCAAGCGGCGAAGAACTGAAGATGTCAGCAGGTTGGAGCTGCTACTGCTGGCTTTTAGGAAATAGACCGGATCCGGAGTTTTCTGAAAGTAAAATTTCCTCTATGTTGGATAATGTGAAAGAGACAATTCATGAGTCGCCGGAACGAGCAAAATACGCCATGAACAATTTTTTGTATACCGTGGCGATTTCGTATAGGCCATTAAATGAAAAGGCGATTGCGACTTCAAAAGAAGTTGGTGTAGTGGAGATGAAGAGAGAAGACAAGAAAAACAGTTTTTTGAACGCCTATGAAAGCATTCAAAAACAAATGGATAAAGGCAGGCTGGGTTTTAAACGCAAGTATGTCCGGTGTTGAAAAGCTATCAAACAGAGAGAGGTTCCAGTATGCATGGATCCTCTCTCTATTTAAATGTATAAAATTCTTTACCTTTTCAAGCCAATAGAGTTTTCAATCGCCTTGTACAGTTTGCGAGGAGTAGCCAATATACAAAAAGACAAATCCAGTAATCAGCGTGACACCTGCAAATATAAAACCGAAGAAACTAACCCCGATACCTGCACGCACAATAGGGGCAATGATTCCCATAAAAACAAAGTAGATTAGAAAAGGGAGCAGAAATGCTGTGAAATAGCCAGCATTGATCCATCGATGCCGCTTATGTCCAGCAAACTTTTTGACAGCAAAACTCAAAAGAGCGATATATGCTGCTAAGATTAGTATCATAATTATACCTCCAGTTGGTCTTCTGGCTTTGTATTTTAGCACCCTATATCTACTGATTCAATGACATCATAAAGTTCTTTATGTGTTCTGAACTGGCGGTTGGATTAGTTATGGGCAAGAGATGGTAACTGTCAGGAATCCGTTTGACTGTTGTGTTTTCATTCGCCAGGATGAAACGGTTTACTTTCTCTTTTTCCAAATCCTCTTTTTCCTGATCAGCCAGCAGCAATAAAACAGCAAAATCCTTGGAGTGC
>JASLAI010000310.1 GCA_030147225.1 Planococcus sp. (in: firmicutes)
AGGAGATTTGGTTTGTTCGCTCAACACTGTATAGAGCAACGGAAAGGGAATTTTGCGGTAGATTGTGGCTGTAGCCGAAAAGCTTCCGCCTTTTCTAACCTGTGCTGTATGAATTTCTCTTGTAGCTTCGACATCCTGCAAAGGATAAAAAGTCAACAGCACAGAATAAAGGATAAACGGAAGAGACATGTAGAAAATAAACCAGCTGACAAAACCGCCTTGGAACATGGCAAAGGAAAAGGTCAAGAAAAGGATGAAAAGCACGAGGATAAGCCGTCCCCATAAACCTGTAATTTTTTTCAGTTGGCTCATTGGCCAACAAGCCTTTGAACAGGCACTCGGGTTTTCGCTAATATTCGTTCAGTAATTTCTTCTGCAGTGATGCCGTCATAACGGGCTTCTGAACGGAGCATGATGCGGTGGCCAAAAACAAATTTCGCCAAATACTGTACATCATCCGGCGTTACATAATCCCGCCCTTTCAACAAAGCATAAGCTTGCGAAGCTTTCATCAATGCGATGGATCCACGCGGACTGACTCCGAGATAAACATAGGAGTCTTGGCGTGTCTGCCTCGACAAATCGACAATATAGCTGCGGATTGTCTCATCCACCTTGATCGTTTTCACTTGCTCTTGAAGTTCCAGTAGGTCGTTGAGGGAAATTACGGAAGTCAATTCTTCGATTGGAGCTGCGGATCGCGCACGGTTCAGCACTTCCATTTCTTCTTTAGGCGTTGGATAACCCATCTTAATTTTCAATAAAAAGCGGTCCAACTGTGCTTCAGGAAGCGGATAAGTTCCTTCGTATTCGATTGGATTTTGTGTAGCCATGACAAAGAACGGTTTGGGAATTTGCATAGTGACCCCATCAATTGTTACAGAGGCTTCTTCCATTGCTTCCAAAAGAGATGATTGGGTTTTCGGGGAAGTCCGATTGATTTCATCAGCTAAAATGATATTCCCCATAATCGGACCGGGACGAAAATGGAATTCCATGTCTTTCGGGTTATAGATAGAGACACCGACGACATCCGACGGCAACAGATCAGGCGTAAATTGGATGCGCTTAAAATCGGCGCCTACTGATTTTGCTAAAGCACGAACCAACATAGTTTTCCCCACACCTGGAACATCCTCAAGCAAAACATGGCCATGAGACAACATCGCCACAATGCTCAGTTCAGCAATATTGCGCTTACCAATAATAACTTTTTCAATATTGTCGATTACTTGTTCCAATCGTTCTTTTGCATTCATCTATAGTTCCTCCAATATGAATCAGAAAATGTTTTAATTTTTCACAATCTTATCGTAATCATAACGAATAATAGGCAATAACTCAACTGCACGGCTCTTTTCATACGACCTTTTTCCCAAAATAAAAAAGCAGAGCCCTTAAAGGAACTCTGCTTTTCTGCTTATCATTTCCAAAAATCATCAAAAACAGTAATAGGCAAATGACGCTTATGCTGTGTTTTCAAGTAATGGCCTTCCAGCTTTTCTTGAGCATCCATCGGAATTTTTTTGCCTTCCAAGTAATCATCAATCATTTCGTAAGTGACTCCTAAAGCCACTTCATCAGGAAGTGCGGGCTTATCTTCTTCTAAATCAGCAGTCGGAATTTTTGTATACAGATGTTCAGGAGAACCAAGTTCCTTCAACATAGCTCGTCCTTGACGTTTATTCAAACGGAACAGCGGCGTTAAATCTGCTGCTCCATCGCCGAATTTCGTATAAAATCCTGTAATGGCTTCTGCTGCATGATCGGTTCCCAGCACGACAGCATTGTGCATGGCAGCGACAGAGTACTGGGCTTTCATCCGCTCACGCGCCTTTTCATTTCCTTTAGCGAAATCAGTCAACTCGATGCCAGCTTGTTCTAGAGCACGGTCACTTGCGTCAACCGCTTCTTTTATATTAATGGTATAAATTTTTGTCGGTTGAATAAAATCCAAAGCATCTTTGGCATCATGTTCATCAAACTGAACGCCATAAGGCAAGCGTACCGCATAAAAGCCATACTCATTGCCGCCTGATTCTTCATTTAATTGATTGACTGCCATTTGAGCCATCTTGCCGAGCAATGTAGAATCCTGCCCGCCTGAAATTCCTAATACATAGCCTTTTAAAAAGGAATGATGCTTTAAGTATTCCTTTAGAAAGGCAACCGTCCGTTCAATTTCTTCTTTTGGTTCAATAGAAGGTTGCACTTTCAGTTCATCAATAACTTGCTGTTGTAAAGTAGTCATAAGAATTCCTCCCTAGTCTCCGATATATTCGTGAACCGCCTGCCGTACTTCTTGAATATTTTTCATTTTGTTGTCCCAGCATTTTTGGCTGAGATCCACCGGGTATTCTTCAGGATTTAATGAACGTTTGTATTCATCCCACAGTAAATCCATATTTTGGGTTGCATAAGCCTGCATTTCCTGCAAACTTGGATTTTCATAAACCACCTGGCCGTTATCAACGACTTTTTGATGGATATTGACTGCTTCGAAATTCGTAACGAATTTGGATACAAACGTATGAACCGGGTGGAACATTTTCAAGCGTTCCTGCGAAGCGGGGTCTTCATCGTGCATGGCAATATAATCACCTTCTGATTTCCCATTTTCCCTATCTATGATCCGGTAAACGTTTTTTAATCCTGGAGTGGTGACTTTTTCTGCATTTCCTGAAATTTTGATGGTATCTTCCATATCTCCGTTTTCATTTTCAATGGCGACCAATTTATAGACCGCCCCCAATGCAGGCTGGTCGTAGGCTGTGATCAGTTTCGTACCGATTCCCCACGAATCGACCCGCGCACCCTGAGCTTTTAAGTTTAAAATCGTATATTCGTCCAAATCATTTGATACCACCACTTCCGCTTCCGGAAAACCTGCAGCATCCAGCATTTTGCGTGCTTCTTTCGACAAGAACGCAATATCTCCACTATCCAGACGAATTCCGTGGAAATTGATTTGATCGCCCAATTCCTGCGCCACTTTTATGGCAATCGGCAATCCTGACTTCAAGGTATCGTATGTATCCACTAGAAAGACGCAATCTTTATGCCGTTTGGCGTAAGCATGGAACGCTTCGTATTCATCCTTATAAGCCTGTACCATTGAATGAGCATGTGTACCTGCAACTGGAATACCGAATTTTTTTCCCGCACGTGCGTTGCTTGTCGCTTCAAGTCCACCTATATATGCGGCTCGCGTCCCCCAAATAGCGGCATCCATTTCTTGAGCCCGTCTTGTACCAAATTCCATAACCCGTTCGTTTTTGACAATTTGTTTAATGCGGCTAGCTTTCGTCGCAATCAGTGTCTGGTAATTGACAATGTTTAAAAGAGCGGTTTCGATCAATTGCGCTTCTACAAGAGGCGCCTCGACACGAACCAACGCTTCGTTCTGGAAAACCAATTCACCTTCCACAACAGAATAGACGTCCCCTGTAAATCGGACAGTCCGTAAATACTCAATAAAGTCTTGCTTATAGCCGAGCTCTTCCTGAAGGTATGCCAAATCGCTGTCCGTAAACTTAAAGTTTTTCAAGTAGTCCAAAATACGTTCTAATCCAGCAAAAAGGGCATATCCGTTGCCAAAAGGCAATTTCCGGAAAAATAATTCAAATACCGCTTTCCGCTTATGCATGCCATCTGCCCAATAAGCTTCCGACATGTTGATTTGATATAAATCCGTATGTAGCGCTAAACTATCATCTGCATAATGCTTATCCATAAGAGTCTCCTTCTTCCACTATCAGTAATGCCTACAATTATACACCAATACAGGAAAGACAAAAAATAAAAGTCATTTGAGCTTAGTTTACCCTATAAAATAACGATTAACTCAAGAATTCTATTTGCTTCATTCGTTTAAATCACACCGTTAAAATCGCAAAGATTACTTAACTGCTTCAAAAAACAAGTAATGCGATTTATCATTTTGATTATTATTTGACATTAATAAAAGAGTGTGAGATACTTATCTAGTTAATATAAAGGTAAATGGTAAATTTTGATAATCTGGCATTCTACAATAATGCTTTTGAGAATACTTATTCACACTGGCGCGATTTAAGGATCGCAAGGACGTAAAAGAAGGTAGGGTTTACGTTGCTTAAGTTAGAAAGCACCCAGTGGAACAATGACCGCGGTACTGAAAGTAACACTTTCAATGGAAATGATTCCCCAGTAAAATGGGTTGAAAAATTGAGTCAAAACAAATTATAGTTACCTTAAACAAACAAAGGGATGTCCTCTAATCGAGGACATCCCTTTTCCAATTTTTCGGGATTTAATATTTAAGCGCGACATTCTTCAAAATGGTGTAATTGCGCAAAGCTTCAAGGCCTTTCTCCCGACCGAACCCACTTTTCTTATATCCACCAAAAGGCATCTGAACACCGCCGCCTGCCCCATAATTATTAATAAAAACTTGACCCGCCCGGATTTTACTGGCGACACGATGGGCCCGTGCGCCGTCTTTTGTCCAGACGCCAGTCACCAGTCCATACTCAGTCCCATTCGCCAATTCAATCGCCTGCTGTTCCGTTTCGAATGAAAAAGCGGCAATGACTGGTGCAAAAATCTCTTCTTGGGCTACATAGCTTGTTGGTGCCAGCCCATCTATAACAGTCGGCTGAAAAAAATAGCCATTTTCGAGTCCTTTTGTTTCTTGGCGCTTACCACCCGTTAAAAATACAGCACCTTCATTTTTAGCGACATCCATAAATTCCATAATACGTGAAAACTGTTTTTCATTTAAAATCGGCCCTAAATCAGAATCATCTATTCCTTTTCCAATTTGGATAGCTTCCATCTTCCCAACCACTTTTCGCAAAAATTCTTCTTTAATTGATTGCTGGACAAGCAAGCGCGACCCCGCCGAACAAGTTTGTCCTGCATTTTGAATAATGGACCGCACAACCCAATCCACTGCTTCCTCCTGATCGCAATCCTCAAAGATGATATTCGGTGATTTGCCGCCAAGTTCCAAAGTTACCGGCTTGACGTTCTTAGCTGCTCCCATCATAACCGCCGATCCGGTTTGGACAGATCCTGTAAACGTAATATGGTCCACATCGGGATGTTCTGAAATCGCTGCCCCTGCTTCAAAGCCATAACCGGTTACTACATTAAAGACACCTTTCGGCAAAGCAGTTTGTTCAAAAATCTCTGCTAATTTGAGAGCAGTCAACGGGGTGTCTTCTGCTGGTTTCGCAATGACTGTATTGCCCGTTGCTATCGCTGCTGCTGTAGAGCGTGAAATAATTTGAAGCGGATAATTCCAGGGAACAATATGAGCCGTTACACCAATTGGCTCACGCAGGGTATAATCCAGAATTCCCGGCTGAACCGGTATGGTTTCTCCAAAAATCTTATCAGCCATTCCGGCGTAGTATTCGAAGTAAAGAGCTGCCGATTCGACATCTTTGCGTGCCTGTGTCAGTGGCTTCCCCGTATCCAAGGTTTCCAATAAAGCAATTTCTTCCAAATCTTCCCGCAAGGCATCCGCTACTTTATGTAAAATGCGTCCTCTTTCAATCGGCGGAAACGACTGCCATTCCTCCGATTCGAATGTCGATCGAGCCGCTTGCACTGCTGCATCTACATCTTCTTTTTTTCCCCTTGGAATTTCTGCCAAACTTTCACCTGTAGCTGG
>JASLAI010000390.1 GCA_030147225.1 Planococcus sp. (in: firmicutes)
ATGTCCGCAGTCAATTCACCGAGTATGTCGGCATCTTGAATAGCCATATTCATGCCTTCCCCAGCCATTGGATGGACAGCATGGCTGGCGTCTCCAATAATGGCTTTGTTGCCCTTAACGTAGGACTCAGCATGATACATAACAGGAATCATCAGTTGGATTTTTTTCCAATCTGCTAATTTTTGTACATAGCCATCTACTGCTGGAGCTAAATCCGTATATAATTTGTGAAAATGGCTAATCGGCTTTTCTTTCAATTCTTTATAATCTCCTGGCGGAATCAAATAAACACTGCGGACCTGGTTATCAGGCAGCGGAAAAAGTCCCAAAAAGCGATTGTATGTAGAAATGATTTTGCCGTCTGTGAAATTTTCTGCACGCGGAAAGGTAACTGTCAAAAAGTGATGATTGTAGGTGGTCTGCTTAACTTCAATTTCCATCGCTTTACGCGTAACTGAAGAACGGCCTTCGGCACCGAAGAAAAACTGCGCTTCTACTTCGAATTTCTCTGTTCCTTTCTGAAGTAAAGCCGTATTTTCTCCATAGCCTTTACAGGCGGTCCCTTTCAGGTAATGGAAATTGTCGTATTCACAGGCAGCTTTTAAAATAACGGTTTTCAATTCTTCGTGATGCATCATATAAGCTGCATTGTATTTGCCTGGCAACACGCTGTAATCCATAAAAGCTTGGTCCTTCACTTGCAGTGAGCTTGAGAGTTCAAGCATATCTAAAACGTTGATTTCATTTGAACGGTCACATATTTTTTTGTAAATTCCAAGGCCATCGAATATCTGCATACTTTTTGGCTGCAGCAGCTCTCCCTTATAAGTGGGAGCCTTAACAGCCATCCGTTCGGCGAGAACCACATTGATTCCACGCTGCACCAATTTCAATGCCAACGTCAATCCACCAATTCCACCTCCGCCGATGAATACATCTGTTTTCATCTGCTTCATCCCCTTCTTTCTCCTTACCCTACCTTTAGGACACTGAAAACCCCTTAAACCTGCGCAATAAAAAAAAGAAGCCCAGGAATGGACTTCTCTTCACAAATTATTCTTAAAGTTCGTTATAAGCTGCAGCGAGCTGAGCTCCTACTTTCGCATTGTGCTTAACTAACTCGATATTTGCGACCAAGCTTTTGCCTTCAGTCAAGTCTTTGACTTTTCCTAATAAGAAAGGTGTAACTTCTTTTCCAGAAATGCCATTTTCCTTTGCTTCGGTCATTGCCTGGGTGATGATATCGTTAATGAATGAATCTTCCAGTGCATGTTCTGCCGGAATCGGATTAGCGATCACTGCTCCGCCTTTAATCCCTAAATCCCATTTTGCTTTTAAAACTTGTGCCAATTGTGAAGCGTCGTCGCTCCGGAAAGTCAGGTCAAAACCGCTTGAGCGGGTATAGAATGCCGGCATTTCATCTGTTTGATAGCCGATGACCGGTACACCTTTTGTCTCCAGGTATTCCAATGTCAGTCCGATATCCAATATTGATTTTGCACCTGCACATACGACAGCCACTCCGGTATTCGACAATTCTTCCAAGTCTGCTGAAATATCCATGGTTGTTTCAGCGCCTCTGTGCACTCCGCCAATTCCGCCTGTTGCAAATACCCGAATTCCTGCAAGCTCTGCACAGATCATTGTTGCTGCCACAGTAGTGGCCCCAATTTTTTGGGTCGCAATCAATTGACCGATGTCTCTTCTTGAAACTTTTGAAACGCCTGGGGTGTTGCCGAGTAATTCCAGTTCTTCTTCAGACAAGCCAATTTTGATTTTGCCATCCATAATCGCAATCGTAGCTGGAACTGCTCCATTATCGCGGATAATCTGTTCCACCATGCGTGCCGTTTCGACATTTTGCGGATAAGGCATCCCGTGTGAAATGATGGTCGATTCAAGTGCCACAACCGGTTTTTTGTCGTTCATTGCTTGCTGTACTTCCGTTGAATAAGAAATCATTGATGTCATGTTAATTCCTCCAGTTCGTTTTGTAATTGTAATGCTGAAAGTTCGTGGCGGACGGTCGCTTTGCTTTCCAAGGTTTTCGCTGCGTTGATCATGCCCGCCTGAATAACGGACTCAAATTTTACGCCATCGATCACGCTATGAACAAGAGCACTCGAAAACGCATCTCCTGCTCCTGTTACATCGGCGACTTGACCGACTTGCATAGAATGAAAATGACGTATATCTGCAGAATTCCCAGCTATAGCCCCATCTTTTCCGCCAGTAATAACCACAGCTTCCGCCCCTTGGTCCAGAAGCTGTCGAACAGCCTGATGCCAATCTTCCATCGAATCAATTGGCGTCTGCAGGTGTTTGCTGGCTTCATCGCGATTCAGAATCAGCCAGCTGATGCCTGTCAAATCATTGCCAAGGCGCTCCATTTTTGGAGCGGAGACTGGTATGACAGCTAATGGAATGTTATTGGCAAGAGCTAACTGACGAACATACTCCACTGTTTCCAATGGACAGTTTAAATCGATGACTGGAAAAGCTGCTGATAATAAAGTGCTTTCGTTTTTCGCAATATAATTCGGTG
>JASLAI010000056.1 GCA_030147225.1 Planococcus sp. (in: firmicutes)
AAAGCGCCACTTCGCTGGTCCGTCTTATGCCTGTCAGAGCTAACCGGGCACTTGCGCTTTTCGGTGGTGTTCAGACTTCAGCAGCCAGCCTCTCGAGTCGCTTCAGCCTTACCGGCAATGGCAAATTGCGCCATTACAGGAAAGGCTTCCAGCGCTTGTCGAGGCTAAACGGCTGCTTTTGCTTTTAGGTGGTGTCGAGACTTCAGCGCCCAGATTCTCGGGTCATAAGCCACCCTGGCAATGCGGCTGAAAAAACGCCGCTTCGCCAGTGCGTCTTATGCCTGTCGAATCTACACGGGCGCTTGCGCTTTTCGGAATTACCGTGACATTTTTTCCAGTTGTTTGATCATGCCAAGCGACATTCCTGTACCGATAGCTACAGACTCAAGCGGTTGGGGTGCGATGTGGACAGGGACTGAAATTTCTTTTGACAGCCATTCCTGCATGCCTTTCAACAATGCGCCGCCTCCAGAAATAACGACTCCTTGATCGACCATGTCCCCAGACAATTCGGCTGGGCAATTTTCTAAAGTGGCGCGGATGCATTCCAAAATAGCGGACAAGGATTCCTTTAATGCTTCCTGCGTTTCAAGCGAACTTAAATTAATGGTTTTTGGCAAGCCGGTCATGATGTCTCGGCCGCGGATTTCCATGTTCTCGACTTCATGTGGGACAGGTGCGTAGCCAATTTCCTTTTTAATATTCTCAGCCGTACGTTCACCAATCAGTAAATTATATTGTTTGCGGACGTAATGGATTATATCTTCATCCATACGGTCGCCTGCCACTTTGACGGTGTTTGAAGACACCACTCCGCCAAAGGAGATAATGCCGACTTCTGTTGTACCGCCGCCAATATCTACAATAACGCTTGCGACCGGTTCACTGATGGGCAAATCTGCTCCGATAGCTGCGGCTACTGTTTCTTCAATCAGATGCACCGTTTTTGCGCCGCTTTGTTTCACAGCATCATGGATGGCGCGGCGTTCGACCGTAGTGGCTCCAGAAGGTGTGCATACCATTACATTTGGCTTGCGAAAAGCACTTCCAAGCTGTTTTGCTGCTCGTTGCATGATGATTTTTAATAAATCCCTCGTAACATCAAAATCTGCAATGACGCCGTCTTTTAAGGGACGGATGACGAGAATGGACTCGGGGGCTTTTCCGAGCATCGCTTTTGCTTCTTCACCGATGGCCAGAACAGCTTTAGTTTTTGAATCCAAAGCCACTACGGATGGTTCATTTATAATAATCCCTTTAGCTTTTGTGTAAACCAATATATTTGCGGTTCCTAAATCGATACCTATATCTATTGCTGAAAACATGTATGAATTCCTCCTATGAATAAAGACGCTGACTAGTTCGGATTCTACCATTACAGGCGGGAGAGTGAAAGAGTCGAAGGGACCTAAAGAGCCGGAAAAATGGATAAAACTTTTAGTTTTAGCATGGCTAATGAAGCAGAGAACATAAAAACCGGCTCCAAGTAAAGAGCCGGTTTTTATCGCTTAGTATTTTTTTTCAGGAATAGGATCTACGTGTTCTGCATCGTGCGTATGAAGCTCTTTCCCAAGAAAGTGAAGAAGCGTGAAGAAAAACATGAAAATTACGGCCATGAAGCCGAGTACGACAGTAATGCCATAAAACATAATGATAACTCCTCTCTAAACTGTAATTATCATAATTTAGTATACATGATTTTACCTGAAAAAATAAGTGTCGAATTATCGATACTTAAAATGCCCAGTTGCCGCCACGGAAAATCGGTTCACGTGTGCCATCTTCCAGAATACCATCAATATTCATTTCAGAAGAGCCGACCATGAAATCAACATGGGTGATGCTTTGGTTCAAACCATTTTTAAGAAGGTCTTCCTGAGACATGTTTTTCCCGCCTTCAATGCAGAACGCGTAAGCGCTGCCGATAGCAAAGTGGTTTGAGGCATTTTCATCGAACAGGGTGTTGTAGAACAGAATATTCGAATCGGAAATCGGTGATTGATGCGGCACTAGGGCGACTTCTCCAAGGAAATGGGAACCTTCATCAGTAGCGACCAATTGCTTCAGGACATCTTCACCTTGCGCAGCTGTCACTTCAACAATTTTTCCATTTTCAAAAGTTACTTTGAAATCATCGATGATGTTTCCGCCATAACTCAATGGTTTTGTACTGGAAACAAAGCCGTTGACACCCGTTTTGTGAGGGACTGTGAAAACTTCTTCAGTCGGCATGTTGGCCATGAATGCATCACCTTTTTCATTGATCGATCCAGCTCCACACCAAAGATGACCTTCTGGTAGCGCTACTTCCAAATCGGTTTTCGGTGATGTGTAATGAAGTTTTGCATACTTTTTGTCGTTTAAATAATCGACTTTTGTATGCAGCAAGCGGTCATGCTCAGTCCATGCCTCAATTGGATCATCAAGATCTGCACGTACTGCTTTAAAAATTGCATCCCATAATGTATCAACTTGTTGTTCTGCTGGCACATCCGGGAAAACTTTAGCTGCCCATTTTTCTGAAGGTGCTGCAATAACTGACCAGCTTATTTTATCAGACTGGACATACTGGCGGTACTTGCTGAGTGCCTGCCCTGTTGCTTTCTGGAAGGCAGCAATACGTGTTGAATCAATTCCAGCCAAAAGGTCCGGGCTTTGCGACACCACACTGATAAACGCAGCGCCTTGTTCCGCCAGTTGCTCGCGCTCTTGAACTTTCCAGGCAGGGTATTCAGAGAACGAATCTTCCGATGCCAATTCGAAGCGAAGACGCGAGACGACATCATCACTCCAGTCTACATGGACTTGTTTTGCCCCTGTCTCGTAAGCTTTTTGGGTAATTAGACGAACCAATGGTGCTGCATCAATAGAAGCAGCAATGTAAAGCGGCTGTCCAGGTTGAATATTTACACCCACCTTTACAACTAGTTCAGCATAGCGGGTTAATTTTTCATTAAAAGACGTCAAATAAATCTCTCCTCTCATCTCTTCTATAGTAGCAATTTTCAGTAATAGGCTGCAATCATTTATAACGATATTCGAAATATTAATTCTCTTGCATTTTTTATTATAAAAGTTTATGATTTAAACAAATGTTTAGACGGAGGTGCGAAAATGAATCGCAAAGAAGTGGAAGTGCTGGAATTGATCCGCCGCAATCCTTACTTGTCCCAACAAGAAATGGCGGAACGCTTAAATATGTCCAGACCTTCGCTTGCCAATTTTATTTCGAGTCTTATGAGGCAAGGAAAAATAGTGGGTCGCGCCTACGTACTGCCAGAGGAAAAAACGGTGATTTGCATCGGCGGTGCCAACGTTGACAGAAAGTTCTTGATGGATCGTCCCGCGCAGATGGGCACCTCCAATCCCGCTTCCGTTTCGGGAAGTGTCGGCGGAGTAGCCAGGAATGTGGCTGAAAATTTAGGAAGGCTTGGCCGTTCAGTCAAGCTATTATCCATAGTTGGCAATGATCCCGAGTGGAATCTGATAGAAGAAGCTTCAAGCCCTTATATGTCGACTGAATTGACAAAAGCCATTGATGGACTTGCAACGGGTACGTATACAGCAATTTTAGAGCCGGACGGAGAGATGTTGCTGGCGATGGCGGATATGAAAATATATGATTCCTTAACACCGAATTATATTGCGAAAAACGAAAGTACTTTATTATCAGCAGCTTTTCTAGTCATCGATTTAAACT
>JASLAI010000122.1 GCA_030147225.1 Planococcus sp. (in: firmicutes)
CTCCAGAAAGTGTATTGCCTTTCTCCCGGTAAGCCTGCAATAATACCGCATCTCCACCTGTTAAACCTGAAACTGAATGAACGCCTTTTAGCCCTTTTTCCACAGCTTCTTCCATGACCGTCAAATTACGGTCCATCTGGATCATGATATCTTCACGTGAACGGTTCGTCATGAGAATTTCCTGCTCAATCATGATTTCAGAAATCAATTTCTGTTCTTTTTCGGCCCGCTCAACCAATTCTCTTACATTACGGAATAGAGCTTCCATCGTTATACCTCCAATTTAATCGGCGATTCTTGTTACCTGTGTGATATTCGGAAGTTCTGTCAATTCGTCCATCACTTCTTTATCCACATTTTGATCCACTTCGATGACCATCAATGCCATCCGCCCTTTTTCTTTCCGCGACACTTCCATATGACCAATATTGATATCGTATTTGTAGAGGCAGTTGGCAACATTTGCTATACAACCTGAACGGTCTTCATGGACAACGAGAATGGCCGGGTGATTTCCGGATAAACGAAGCGGAAAACCATTTAACTCCGTTATTTCTATTTTACCGCCGCCAATTGATATCCCCATCATCGACATTTCAGCATCTTTGTCTCCAATGACGATTCGTGCAGTATTCGGGTGGTCGACATGACCGGTCTCCGGTATGAATTCGTAAGACATCCCCGCTTTTTGTGCTTCTTCAAATGAAGTTTTGATGCGTTCATCAAAAGTATCGTAATCTAGTAAACCACCGATGATGGCTACATCTGTGCTGTGTCCCTTATAGGTTTCTGCAAAAGAACCATAAAGATGCACTTTCGCCCATTCCGGCTGTCTTCCAAACAAATCTCTCGCTACTCTTCCGATGCGGGCTGCTCCCGCAGTATGCGAAGAAGATGGCCCAATCATGACCGGGCCAATTATATCAAAAACAGATTTGAACTTCATGGCTCAAACCCCTCACTTTCGGTTACGTATACTACTAGTTTACATGATTTCGACATATTAAACAAAAATAAAAAAGCGCATACATCCGTATGCGCCTTAGCTTTTTGGTTATATTGATAAAACGTTAAGAAAACCTATTCGACAGCCAGGATAAACGGATACAAAGGCTGCTTGCCGTCGTGGATTTCCACTTCAACGTCACTGTTAAGCGATTCGATAAATCCGCCTAATTTCTCAGCATCTTCGGCTGTCACATCTTCTCCAAATAGAATCGTCACAATTTCAGAGTCACTGTCCACCAGCTTTTTAGCCAGTTCTTCAGTTACACGTTCCAGGCTGCTGTCGGAAACAACGATCTTCCCTTCGGAAATCCCCATGAAATCATCTTTTTTTATGCCGATTCCATCAATTGATGTATCGCGGACCGCAAATGTAACCGACCCTGATTTCACGTGTTTAGAAGCACTGGTCATAGTAGCCTGATTGTCCTCTACGGAAGCGCCAGGATTGAAGGCCAGCAATGCCGACATGCCTTGAGGCACATCTTTTGTTGGTACGACAGCCGCTTCGATGTCTAACAGCTCAGCTGCCTGCTCTGCAGCCATGATGATATTTTTGTTATTCGGCAGAATCAGCACGCGTTCCGCACCGATTGATTTGATGGCATTGACGATGTCTTCGGTCGACGGATTCATCGTTTGGCCGCCTTCAATAACGTAGGAAGCACCAATACTGCGCAGCAGTTCAGCAATTCCTTCGCCCATAGCAACCGTTACTACTGCATAGGGGTGGACAGTTTCCTGTTTCGGCGCATTTTTCTGGAAGTCTTCACCTACAATATCAATATGCTGCTGTCGCATATTTTCTATTTTCATGCTGATTAAGCTTCCGTAATCCTGGCCATATGTAAGCACTTTTCCCGGCTCTTCTGAATGGATATGAATTTTGGCAATTTCATCGTCGGCAATGACCAAAAGCGAATCTCCATACTCACTTAAATCAGAACGAAACAAAGCTTCGTTAAACTCTTTTTTGCCTTCTTCAAATTTCACCATGAACTCCGTGCAATAGCCAAATTCAATTTCAGCCGTATCCATGAAACTGGCTATATTTTTATGATGTTCAGCACTAACCAGGTCCGTCATTGAATTATGCGCATGTTTCTCTGGCAATTCTTCGCCTTTTAATGAAGCCAGGAATCCTTCGTATACATACACAAGGCCCTGTCCGCCGCTATCGACGACACCCACTTCTTTTAGAACCGGCAATAGGTCAGGCGTCCGCTCCAAAGAAGCCTTTGCTTCTGTGACAACAGCTTCAAACCAGACAATGATATCCTTTTCCGTTTTTGAAACTTCCATGCCTTTAGCAGCAGCATCCTTTGCTACCGTCAAAATCGTTCCTTCGACCGGCTTCATAACTGCCTTATAAGCTGTCTCAACCCCATGTTGAAGAGCTTCTGCAAACTTAAGCGCTGTCAATTCCGATTCTGATGCAATATATTTGCCAAAACCTCTGAAAAGCTGTGATAGAATAACACCGGAATTTCCGCGTGCCCCCATCAACAACCCTTTTGATAGGGCGCTGGCTGTCTTGCCGATATGCTCTTCTGCCTGAGCATTTGTTTCTTTTGCTCCAGAAGTCATCGATAAATTCATATTTGTTCCCGTATCGCCATCAGGCACCGGAAATACATTTAATGCATCAACATAATCCGCATTTTGAAAAAGATGATGAGATCCCATCTGCACCATTTCCGCGAACTTTACTCCGTTTAATGACTTCATAACCGCTTCTTCCTCCTCCTACGGGTTCGTTACACGAACTCCCTGGACAAAAATGTTTACCGCTTTTACTGACATGCCTAATGTTTTGTTAATGGTATATTTTACTTTGGACTGGACTTGATAAGCCACTTCGGAAATTTTTGTTCCATAACTGATGATGACATACATATCTACAACCAAATCTTCATCTTCCTGGCGAACCAGAACTCCTTTGGCAAAGTTTTCTTTGCGGAGTATATCCGTCAGACCGTCGCGTATTTGGTGTTTCGTTGCCATGCCTACAATCCCATAGCATTCGATTGCTGCGCCGCCTGCTATTTGGGCAATTACATCATTGGAAATATCGATTTGACCATATTCGTTCTTTAATTCAATCGACATTGAAAATTCCTCCTTGAGTCCTATTTCACTCTTTTCATTCTACCTTAAACCTTTATAGATGAAAAGCAGCCGTTTTAGGGTGTAAAGGTTTTTTTCTTTAAAGACCTGTAAATTTAGTTGCAAACCGGATATGTCTGTGGTAAATTATTAAAGTATGTGAAACGAAAAACGAACTGAAATTCTATCATAATTTTCAGCTTCACTTGTGAGGAGGGACTTACATGCCTAAAGTATGTGCAATTAGTGGACGTAAAGCTCGCGCCGGAAATGCCCGTTCGCACGCGATGAATTCGACAAAACGTACATGGGGAGCAAACCTTCAAAAAGTTCGCATCCTTGTTAACGGTAAACCGAAACGTGTTTGGGTTTCTGCAAGAGCAATGAAATCAGGAAAAGTTGAGCGCGTTTAATCGTTCTCATGGATAATGCCAGGTCTGACAATCGTCAGCCTGGCATTTTTTCGTGGGGATTTTTACTACTATATGAACAAGATTAATAATTCGGAGTTGCCGATATTCCGCAAAACAGCTTGCTTGCCAAAACCCGTGCTCCTGTCTCTGCATTGCTTCGCTAGCTTCGTCGGCATACGCCTCTCCACTGGGCGTCTTCGCTGTTTTGCTCCATATCTCTGATAATTTTTTAATAAAAGCTACACTTTCAACGCCGGCGCGCCTTTGCGACGAAGCAGCGTAGCGATGCAGGAGCATAATCTTTGCCCTGTCCAAAGCGCCGAAGCGTCATACAAATACTGATTCACAATTAAACAAATAACTACTCTGCAATTTTTTATTCATCCGCACTTTCGATCATGATGCAGTTTCCTTCTAAAAAAGAGACAACACCGCTATGCTCGAGTTCGTTGCTGATGAAGCGGGTCGAACCGAAAGGAATCGTTTCATCAACCACCTCATATTTAAAACCATTCAAACTGAAGCCCTTGATCTTCTCTGCAAATGGATAGAAAGAAATAAAACGGTATCGGCTGTCGCGCATGATTTTGTGGTTTCCAGCTTTCAGAAAACGAATGCGGTTCTGTTTGTTGATCAGATAAAACTCAGTATCAGGATACCTTAGATGGTAAGCGTAAATGCCATGCAATGCGCTCATGTAATGATCGAGTCTGCCGCCTGTGACGCCTGTAATAATGACTGTGACAGGATTAAATGTCATCGCTTTTTCCAGTGCCATTTCGGTG
>JASLAI010000352.1 GCA_030147225.1 Planococcus sp. (in: firmicutes)
CAAGCCGTTCACCGTAATGAACTTCACCTGATAGCCGTCACGCAGCACCGACTCGAGATCACTGCCGAGCGCCGCAAAATCAGCGTGCCCGATCAATTCCCCGATATTCGCGCCGTCGCGCCGAATCGTCTCGATCCGGATAGCGTCCGGCATGGAAATCTTCGTCAACCCCATGTACATCCCTCTTTCTGTCGGAATCTTTTTACTGTTCCATCTTAAAACAAAAAAACGGCTCCAGGCAACCAAAGTGCCGTTTAGGAAATGAACAGAAACCTCTAAATCACAGGCCGCAATCAGGATTAGAAAATATTTTCAATAAACAAAAGCTGCCGGAGAATTTCCGGCAGCTTAGCATACAGTTATACAGACTGTTCTTTTGTAGCGGGTGCTTTCACTTTTTCTTTTTGATCTAGTTCTTGTAATAGTTTTTCCCCTTCGATGTCCAGATTCGGGAGAAGCTTATCGAGCCATTTCGGCAGCCACCATATTCTGTCGCCGAACATCGACATGACCGCTGGCACAAAGACCATCCGGATCAGGAAGGCATCCACCAGAATCCCGAATGCCAATGCAAAGCCCATCTGTTTGATCATGATGTCATCCGTGAAGATAAATCCAGAGAATACAGAGACCATAATCAATGCTGCAGCGACGACCACTTTGCTTGCGGTTTTATAACCATTCACAATCGCACGGTCGCCTTTTTGCCCGTGGATATAAGCTTCGCGCATCGAAGAAACGAGGAATACCTGGTAATCCATCGCGAGACCATACAAAATGCCCGTCACTAGTATCGGAATAAAGCTCAACAATGGACCGCCTGTATCAATTCCAAACATGGAACCGAGCCAGCCCCACTGGAATACGGCTGTAGTTGCACCAAAAGTTGCCATGATGCTCAGCAGGAAGCCAAGAGTTGCTTTGATCGGTATGATGATTGAGCGGAATACGACAAGCAGGATAAGAAGTGACAAGACAACGATGATTCCGATGTAGACCGGGAATACTTCAGCTAATTTTTCTGAGATGTCAATATTGACTGCAGTCAATCCGGTCACGCCAACTTCAAGCTGTGTGTTTTCGACTGTAGTCGAGTCTGAACGCAGGTTTTCCACCAATTCTTTTGTCGCTTCATCCGTCGGCCCGCGTTCTGGAATGATCGAGACGATGGCAATTGTTCCGTCCTCGTTAAAGCCGCCCGGGGACACTTCTGAAATGCCGTCAAGCTGAGAGATATTCGTCAGCAGCTGGACATATTCCTGTGGATCGACCGGACCTGCATCCTCGTTTTCTGCGACGAGCAATAGCGGGCCGTTATAGCCTTCGCCGAAACGATCGGATATGATGTCATAGCTTTGTCTAACAGCCGTATCCTTATTGGCACTGGCACCGGACGGCATGCCAAGATTCATCTGCAGAACCGGTATCGCAAGAGTGCCAAGAACGGCAATGACAAGCAGGACCGCGACCCATTTCGCTTTAAGAATGCCGGTGATCCAACCATGTGCAAAGCTTGGTTTGGAATTTGTTTTTGCCGCTTCTTTCTGTCTGGTCTTCACGGAAACGATTCGCTCGCCAATCAGCCCGAGCAAGGCGGGCAGAAGAGTCAGTGCGACGAGCAAATCGATCAAAACCGTCAGCGAAGCGACCATCGCCATACTGCTCAGGAAAGATATGCCGATAACAAGCAAGCCGCTCAGTGCGATGATGACAGTCAAAGCAGCAAAAAACACTGCACTGCCTGCCGTACCCAGTGCACGGGCCGCCGCTTCTTTTGCGGACAGCTTTTGATCGATGATCAGCTTGCGCTGCCTGTTGACAATGAATAACGCATAATCAATTCCGACTGCAAGGCCGATCATCAACCCGAGGACCGGAGTCAGACTATTGATCTCAAAAAAACTGGAGACGGCGAATGTGCCGCCGACACCGACGCCGACGCCGATCAATGCCACAACGAGCGGCAAGCCGGCAGCAATCAGCGAACCGAGCGTGACCACAAGAATCACCCCGGCGATTGCCAATCCGATAATCTCGTGTGTACCTCCGATTGGGATATCTACTCCTTGCAGCGTGCCTGTCGGGATTACTTCCATCGATGTATCGTCTTCCACTGTAGACGCTGCCGCAAACAACTCAGCACGCTCGTCTTCTGTCAGATCTTCCGCCTGTTTGGTCATCTGGAATTGGAACAGAGCGACGGTGCCATCTTCAGAAATTTGGACGCCTGGAACCGGCATATCCTGAACTATGAAAGGGCGGTGGGTGACTGTTGGTGTCTGCAACTGGCTCAGCAGGCCCTGCATTTGGGCCATCTGGGCCATCGCTTCGCCGTCTTGCAGCATATCCATCGGATTCACCACATAATCCAACTCATAAATTTCGTTTACGGCTGTTGCGAGAGCTCCCGCATTTGCCGCTTCATCCATCGATTCCCCTTCAGGAACTTCAAAAATATAGCTTCCCTGGCCGCCCGATGCGACCGGGAAATCTTCCGCCAACTGATCCAGCACGTCCTGGGCAGCGGTTCCGTCAATTCTCGTTTCACTGCTTGTGTTCACGCCATTTACGACGATTGCACTAACAAGGATTCCTAATATGAGCAGCCAGCTGGCAATAAACAGCCAGGGCTTGCTGTATGCAGTTTTTCCGATGCTGTAAAAAAATTTCGACACGTTTGCAACTCCGTTCTCTCTTTTCGTTAATTAAATCCTTTTCGCAAATGAGCAAAAATCGTATCGATATACGCATTAAACTCATTAGCTGTTTCGGTTTGTTCATCATCTTCCGGCAGCTGCACGTCGATGCTCTCATCAAGAACCGGCAGAATCGCACCGAACACCGCGCCAATCAAAATATCGTAATACTCTTCCGGATAATCGCTGCCAAATTCTTCACGGATGCCGCGTCTCGCAAAATCCTGTACTTCCTTTAACGCTCCCGTTACGTACAGCCGGAGTGTCGGATAATCCCGGGACAGCGTAATAAGCCGGTTGAGCCGCTTTAATTTATTAATCGTGAAACTGCCTTTGATATACATTTCAATCGTATTTAGGGGGGTATAATCTTTCGGAGAAACCGAAAATTGATCATCACGCTGCAGGTAATCGTTCATCGTCAACGAATTGGCAATCGCTTCTTCTTTGCATGAAAAATAATTGGCAAACGTTCGCCGCGAGTAATTTGCCTTTTGTACAATATCCTCCACCACAAACCCGTCAACTCCGCGCTCGACGGCCAACTCGAAAGCAGCTTCCGCCAATGCCTGGCGCGTGGCTATTTTTTTCTTATCACGCAAACCGCTGTCTGACATTCCATCACCTCATTTCGGATACGTTAATGTTATAACATAAAAAGTGCACAAAGGGCAATTTTTCCCTTTGTGCACTTTTTAGGTATCGAATACAATCAACGTTAACATTTCCCGGCACCAGCTCGAGTCTACTGCCGAACACCGAATCTTTTCGGTCCGTATCGCATCTGGTAAAGAAACAGTTCCAAGCCTTCTTTGCGGATAAAACAGCACTCAAAACCAGCTGGACTTTTTAGCCGTTCAACCGTTTCCAATCATGCGCTCCTTTTGCCCATCCGCCGATTGCGACGCCCATCGCCAAAAGAGGCGAGCCGAACTCAATGTCTTCCAGCACCAAATACTGATGGCCGAGCGGCATAAAATTCCATAAATTTATATAATAACTTAATAAAAATAATTTATAAATTTTCTGTTAGTACGTTCTCTTTGATACTTAATATTCATAAAAATATTCAGGCGGTTTTTACATTTAATAAAACTGTAATTTTTTATACTATGTTATATTTACAATAATACAAAAATATCCAAAGATATTAGGAGGGGTAATATGTCTGAATTCAAGAAAAAAGAACGATTGTTATTGATGACAATATGTAGAGAAGAAAAAGTCCCTTTTTCTCTAGGAGAAGAATTACTAAAAACAGCAGAGGCTTCCACTTATGAAATTAATACTTCTTCCTCAAGAATTAAAAAATACAGTGATCTGATCACTTACTATTACAACAAAAAAAATGGGTGAGAATAATGTTATTTAAAAGAATTACTTTTGATAATTATAAAACTTATTATGGTACGCAAAAAATAGACCTATATATCCCTCCTGAAGTAAAAGAAAGGGACGGAAAAAACATTATACTTATTGGCGGTCTAAATGGTGCAGGAAAAACCACTATTTTAAAAGCTATTAAAGACGTTCTTTATGGAAAACGAGAGATTTCAGACAAAGAATATAAACAAACTTTTTCAAATGTAATTAATAACACCTTTTATGAGGAAGGCGGTAGAGAATGCTCAGTCTCACTTGTATTAGAAACTGATGCCGGTGATGAATGGGAACTAAAAGTGAAATGGTATTTTAATGCA
>JASLAI010000039.1 GCA_030147225.1 Planococcus sp. (in: firmicutes)
ATCCCTGGTCAAATGCCGCAATTCAATGCCGTGGTCCAATTTTCTTCGGCCCGTCATTTGCGCAACAACTGGAAATGCATTAGGTGCTTTAGGCGGCAGTTTTTTTAATTGCAGCCATGGAGAAGTGAAGATTGCTCCTGCTACATTGAATTTCCGGTTGCCAAGAACGTTCATGGAAATAGTCGCACCAAGTCCATGTGCTATAACAAATACCGGAAGATCATTTTCTGAAGACAGCTTCAGCATTTCATTTATCGATTGCTCATAGTCTACAAATGACTCGCGGTGAACATTGTCTGCTCCGGCATTCTTACCGTGGCCAGGCAAGTCTCCCATATAAACATGAAATCCTGCAGATCGCCATTTTTCAATCTGCCATGCATAACGCATATGCTGTTCATATGCACTATGAACAAGTACCACTACCGCTTTCGCTGTCCCTTCAGCCTGCCATTTCCACATAGTCCAACTTCCTTTCCACACTAACCAACTTTTTCTGTTATGTTCCATATTTGACGTTTCAATTTGATTTGTTACGATTATAGAATATCTTATCTTTTTTAAAGGAGCTTTGCCATGATTTATCCATTTAAAGACAAATTTCCCCAAATCGACCCATCTGTTTTTATCGCAGATTATACAACCATCTCCGGCGATGTAACCATTGGCGCTGAATCATCGGTTTGGTTCAACACGGTCATACGCGGTGATGTATCACCGACAATCATCGGCAAGAAAGTAAACATCCAAGATCTCTGCATGCTTCACCAAAGTCCAGGAAAAACGCTGGTCTTAGAAGATGACGTGACAATCGGCCATCAAGTGACTTTGCATAGCTGCACCATCCGAAAAGGCGCATTAATTGGAATGGGTTCCATTATTCTCGATGGCGCTGAAGTCGGAGAAGGTGCATTTATTGGAGCCGGCAGCCTCGTACCGCCAGGAAAAATCATTCCTCCCGGCATGCTCGCTCTTGGACGCCCAGCAAAAGTCGTCCGTGAACTTCGTGAAGAGGACAAAGTCGATATGGAACGCATCGTCCGTGAATACGCAGAAAAAGGCGCTTACTACAAATCTCTTCAAAAAGACTAAACAACATAAAAAGGACGATTGAGCGCTAGTCGCTCAATCGTCCTTTTTCATTCGATGATGTTTTAAATGCCAGCTTGTACGCCAGCCTGTTCTTTCAGAATTGCGGCTTTGTCTGTACGCTCCCAAGGAAGATCGACATCGGTACGGCCAAAATGTCCGTATGCTGCCGTCTGCTTGTAGATTGGACGACGAAGATCAAGCATTTTGATGATTCCGGCAGGACGCAAATCGAAGTTTGCGCGCACCAAATCATCCAATTTGTCTTCATCAACTTTGCCAGTGCCAAATGTGTCAAATGCGATAGATACTGGATGTGCTACACCGATCGCATATGCCAGTTGTACTTCGCATTTATCTGCAAGTCCGGCTGCTACGATGTTTTTCGCTACGTAACGAGCAGCATAAGCTGCTGAACGGTCAACTTTCGTCGCATCTTTACCAGAGAAAGCTCCGCCGCCATGACGTGCATAGCCACCGTAAGTATCAACGATGATTTTACGGCCAGTCAAGCCTGCATCTCCTTGAGGTCCGCCAATAACGAAACGGCCCGTTGGGTTGATAAAGTATTTTGTATCTTCATCGATCCATTTTGCTGGAACCACTTCTTTGATGACATACTCCTTGATGTTGCGTTGGATTTGCTCAAGCGTCACTTCAGGGTGATGCTGAGTCGAAATGACAATCGTATCCACACGAAGTGGTTGATTGTTTTCATCATATTCTACTGTTACCTGCGTTTTGCCGTCCGGACGCAAGTATGGAAGAATCTCTTCTTTGCGCACTTCAGCCAAGCGGCGAGCCAATTTATGTGCCAATGAAATTGGCAATGGCATTAATTCTTCTGTTTCATTATTGGCATATCCGAACATCAACCCTTGGTCGCCTGCTCCGATATCATCCAATTCTTTATCTGTCATTTGGCCTTCACGTGATTCAAGTGCCACGTTGACTCCTGCAGCAATATCCGCTGATTGCTCATCGATTGCTGTAAGGACCGCACTTGTTTCTGAGTCGAAACCATATTTAGCTCGTGTGTATCCAATTTCCCGTACAGTTTGTCTAACAACTTTCGGGATATCCACATAAGTGGAAGTTGTGATTTCTCCGGCTACCAAAACCAATCCTGTAGTGACAGTCGTTTCGCACGCGACACGTGCATTTGGATCTTCGGTTAAGATAGCATCCAAAATAGCATCTGAGATTTGGTCACAGATTTTATCCGGATGTCCTTCTGTTACTGATTCTGATGTAAATAATCGACGGTTTTTCAAAAAATGTTCCTCCTTATATCCTGCGAGATTGCTCTCGAAATTGATACGGTACTCGTTTCCCATGTCAAGTCCGTTCCAGACAAAATCCGGATTGAACTTCAAGCCGTTTGTGGCCTTTCACACGAGGATTAAGGGCATTCCATAAAAAAATCCCTTCACTCATCCAAAATGAGGAAAGGAAAATCATCTTAAGCACCTTTCACTCTTATCATCCAAGGCCTATGCGCCTTGCTTCAGGTTGGGCACCATCACTGCAGTTGCAGCAGGTTGCCGGGTTTCATAGGGCCTGTCCCCTCCACCAGCTCGGAATAAGAGTATCCGTTCAATTTTTCATCATACGGAAATAGCGCCTTGATGTCAACGATTTAAAAAAATAAAGTTGTCAGACTTTTAAAACCGACTTTTAAGTTCTTCAAACTATTAAGTTAATCATCAAGTTTTTACCGTCATACCTCCCTTCAAGGTTCCGATTACCAATAGAAATTCAGCAGTTTAACGTGAGCTTTTAGGTTTTCGCTGTTATGATGATACCTAATAGAAAAATTTAACGGCCTAAAGGAATACCTGACTGATAGAGAAAAAATAGCGCCAAACCAGCTGTTATGAGCATGTTATTTAATATTTTTCATTTCTGCAAGGGATTAGTATAGACTAATAAAGCTAATGTGTTATACTAATGAACGAATATACATCCTCCCCATCCATGGGAATAACAGAAAAGGAAGGTACATATATATGACTTCAGTGAACTTTGCAAATGATTTAAATGATCTTTTA
>JASLAI010000081.1 GCA_030147225.1 Planococcus sp. (in: firmicutes)
TTGAACCCTGCAGTGTCAATGAAAAAAGCTTCAAACAACTGGTATAGGAAGTATCAAAAAATCTTTGAGAAATTCTATGAATTAGTTTCAGATAAACTACTTTTGCATTTATTAACGAATAGGATTCAGGATTATTAAAAATAAACGCTTAAAAACGTAAACTATGCCGCATGAGTGTATACTTGTAAAATAAGTAAAACAAGTGCGCGTTTGGAGGAAAACGGATGTTTAGTGATATTGCAGTAAATGAACTGATCCCTTTGAGTGAAAAGAATAAAATGGTGCTCATAGATGTGAGGTCACCATCTGAATATAAGAACTTCTCAATCCCAAACAGCATCAATATTCCTTTTTTTGATGATGCAGAACGTGCGGAAATTGGTACTCTCTATAAACAAGTAAGTGTCGCCGCCGCTAAAGAGCGCGGCCTTGAAATCATATCAGCAAAGCTGCCGGAGTTTGTCCGGGAATTTAGGAAGATCGAAGGCAATAAAACGGTATTTTGCTGGCGGGGAGGCATGCGCAGCCGGACAACAGCTACTTTGCTGTCATTGATGGATGTCCATGTTAACCGGCTGCAGGGCGGAATCCGGGAATACCGAAGATGGGTCCTTACGCAGCTCGAGCAACCCGAAGCTCCTTTTAAAGCTTATGTATTGAACGGCCTGACAGGTACAGGCAAAACAAGAATCTTGAAAGCACTTGAAAAACAAGGTTATCCCGTCATTGATTTAGAAGGGATGGCCAACCACAAAGGTTCGATTTTC
Source organism: Planococcus sp. (in: firmicutes) (assembly GCA_030147225.1). GTDB lineage: Bacteria > Bacillota > Bacilli > Bacillales_A > Planococcaceae > Planococcus. The sequence goes on from JASLAI010000081.1 coordinate 768, forward strand.
GGTCATATCGGTGTTGAGCCCCATAACCAAAAAATATTTGATGCATTGTTTGTGCAGCAATTCCGGGAACTTAAAAAGGCGCCGTTTGTGTTGTTTGAAGCTGAAAGCGCACGAATCGGCAAAGTGGTCATCCCAAATTGGGTGACGGAACTGAAAGCCAACAGCGTCCAGCTCATCATCGACATGCCGATGGAGGAAAGAATCAAAGAAATCATCGAGGATTACCGTCCTGTGGAATACCAGGATGAATGCATAGCAGCGTTTCAGCGGATCAAGACACGCATGCCTCTGGAAGTTTCTAAGCAGATTGAAGAAGACTTGGAAACAGGTGAATTCTCTTCTGCGGTACGTCTATTGCTGGAGTATTACTACGATTCGCGCTATAAGCACACCGGCCTTCAATACCCGGATCAGCAAAAGAAAGTGCTGCAGGTCCGAAACCTGGAAGAAGCCATCGAAGCGATCAAACAGCAGATTCCGGATATCGAGACATCTCCAGCAAGCTAATCAACTTCCTCCTCCATTAAAATCCCTTCAACTTTAAGTTGGAGGGATTTTTCGCGTACTCTATTCTGAAAGTAAACTAAATTTATTAAAATTTATTGAAAAATTGTAAATGAAATTACATTTATGTGGTACTATAATTTTAGTAACTTTAGCCTAATACTTTGTTCTTAAAAGCAATGAAAATATTCTCAGAAACAGCCGGGTGGGATTAGTTGCTTGTGTACTGAAACTCTTTCATTACTTTATGAAAACTTGTTGAAGGCATAAAAAAATATGCCAATGAGAGAAGGTTTTACCGATGAAAAAGAAATTATTATTAAAAGCAGTTTTTGTACTGGTACTGTTATTGTCCGTTACCCTTAACACTACAGTACAAGCCCAAAGCAATAAGGTGTTGGGAGAAGGCAGCTATACAGTCGGGAAAGAAATACCGGCAGGATTAAATCAATTTAGTATTCAAAATGGGCTGGCTTTATTAATTATCTTGCCTGGAGGAAATTTGGAAGTTGAAGAATTGCTGGACAGTGAGAATGAAGAAAGTTCTAATCAATTTACAGCCAATTTGAAAGCTGGCGACGAGGTGGAAATTTATCTGGAAGACAGAGCTTCGGGCGTAGCAGTTAAACAAATTTCAACAATAGATCCAAAAAACTTGCGTGCTGGATTTTATCAAGTGGGGACTAATTTATCCGCAGGAACATATTCCTTTAATTTAGATAAGCCAGCTGACAATTATGATCTGGCTCTTATAGAGGTTTATGACAGCAAAGGAAATATTAAAGCATCATTCGATTTGGATCCAAAGATGACTTCTAAGAATTATCAGCTTGTCAAAGGAGATCAGCTGATTATTTCCCTGTTATCGGGTACATTGAAAGCTCAGACAGTTGCTGTAACTCCTCAAAGCATGACGTTGAACAAGTCAGCCCTGAATATTTCTACTAACCAATCGGTAAAAGTAACAGCCACTGTTTTGCCGGCCAACGCAGCAGACAAGGCAGTTATCTGGAAGAGCTCAAATACGAAAGTGGCGACTGTAGATTCCGCCGGAACGATCAAAGGAATAGCAAATGGCTCTGCAACAATTACAGCCACTTCAAAAGCGAACGCGAAAGTAGTTAAAACGGTAACGGTGAAAGTATCAACAAAGACGGTGAAGCTGAACAAAACCGCCTTGTCATTAGTAACAGGCAAAGCGGAGACCTTGACTGCCACAGTTTCGCCCGCTGACAGCGTAGACAAAGCAGTTGTCTGGAAGTCTTCGAATACCAAGGTAGCCACAGTAGACAGCAAAGGCAAAGTAACTGCAAAAGCAAAGGGAACAGCCATTGTAACAGCTACTGTTAAAGGGGCAAAAGAAGTGCAGGTCAAAGTAACGGTAACAGCGCCCATTGCGGCCGGTTCAGTGAAAATGAACAAATCTTCTTTTACGCTAAATAAAGGGAGTTCGTATGCACTTACCGCTGCTGTAAGCCCCAGCAACGCAACTGATAAAACAGTCAACTGGAAGTCTTCAAACACAAAGATTGCGACAGTGGACAGCAAAGGCAAAGTGACGGCAGTGGGTTCAGGAACAGCAAAAATTACAGCGACAACCTCAAATGGAAAAACAGCCACCGCTTCTATCACAGTGCCATACTCTAAAACTTTAAGCTCAGGCAAATGAAAGGGTGGTACACACCTGCCGGCTGGCCGATACAAAGTAACGACAAAATCAGGCAGCGGCAATCTGTTTATCACTTCGAGTTCCTATGACCGATATATCAATGAAATTCTCTCAAGCAAGGAGGATGAATTTGGTGTTGCAGCAGTGACAACAGATATTAAAGCAGGCGACGCGATCGAGATCATGGGATTGGATGGAGTGCAGTTTACAAGTGTGAAAAATGTTCTGTCCAATACTTTGCAGGCTGGAAATTGGACTGTTGGAAAAGATATTGCCGCGGGAAGGTATAAAATTACTACAACGAGCGGCTCCGGCAACTTATTCGTCTACCGCGGAAGCAGCTTGCTGGTCAATGAAATTCTTGCCAGTAAGAAACAGGATTATGCAGTTACCAGTGTAACGACAACGCTGAAAAACGGTGATCTTATTAATATTTCTGGACTTAATAAAGTGTTTTTTACAAAGCAGTGATATTTTCATCTAAAGGCCTTTCTCCCAGAGAAAGGCCTTTAGTCAATTTATTAGGAGTTCTTGTAAGTAAACTAAGAGTTGGTGAAGTTGATTAGCTCCATCGAGTTAGAGATAATGGAGGGAGAATCATGATTCTTTAAAACTGTCTATGGTATTCAGGCATCTCAGAAAGGGACTGGCCTTATGAACTTTTCACTTAATGAAACAAAAATAAAAAAATTATGCGGCCTGGCCGCCTATAAAAAGGGCCGGACCTTTCTTCAAGCCGGCAAAATTCGGCTGATGCCCGATCCGGCCGACGACTGGCTTATAAAAGGGAGCATCACCGGGCGCAACGAATTCCATGTTAGCGTCAAGCAGGGACAGAGCGGAGAAATTCTGGCTTCCTGCAGCTGTCCACCAGTCGGTTTCGTGACGACCTATTGTCATCATATTGCGGGTGTCCTGTTGGCGATTGATGACATGCAGCAACGTGAAAACCCCACTGCGAAGATGCTGGATTTGTTTGCGCGGCAAACCACTGGAACAAAAGGCAGACGCCAGTATTTCGATAAGCGGCAAAGCTTTCACGTAGAATTCAGCTTCCTGCCAGTCTTATTGGATAAAGCGGGCTATGTGTTTGGATTGAGGATAGCGGGGGGAACAGAAGAGCTGGAACCGATTTCGGATATTGGTGAATTTCTGAATGCGGTGAAAACTGAGGAACCGTACAGTGAATCTCCGGGCATTCATTATTCGCCCCAAAATCATCGTCTGCAGGATGAAACCGAAAAGATCCTCGATTATCTGTCGAAAACCCGCGTTGCAGCAGACGGTAGAAAAAAAGAAGCCGATCTGCTGGTCATTGCTGCTTCTGACTGGGAGCGGCTGCTGCCTTTACTGCAAGTTGCCCCTAAGGTCAAACTTATCGGTACAGGACGGGTTACAGAGGGGCTTCGCATCGAAAAAGAATTGCCCTTGTCTTTTCATTTTGATGAAAGCCGCTTTGGTGGTTTCCGATTGGATGTCGAAGGGCTGGAGGAAGTATTGGTGCTAAAAGCGTATGAAATGGCCATTGCAGATGGAGCCCTTGTCCATTTGGCTGAAGAAGATACAAGGCGTCTAGCAGAATTAAAGGAATTGCTGCCAGGTTCCATCGACCAACTGCTCATTTCGGCAGAGGAAATGGACCATTTCATGGCCACCGTAGTGCCAGGGTTGGAGCGTTTAGGAAAAGTACATATCGCGGATGCTGTAGCGGAACGGCTGGTGGAGACACCACTTCGCGCCAAACTGTTTCTTGATCGCATTAAGCACAGGCTGTTGGCCGGGGTGGAATTCCATTACGGCCATTTGGTCATTAATCCATGTGAAGAGCCGGAAGAGGAATTCCGCCATTATCCCGGTATCCGCAGGCAGCGCCAGCAAGAGCAGGAAATCTTGCAAATTATGAAAGACAGTGCATTTACCCAAACCGATGGCGGCTATTATATGCAGGATGAGGAGTCGGAATATCATTTTCTCTATCACGTCATTCCGTTACTGGAAGAGCTGATTCAGATATACGCAACAACTGCGGTGAAGCTGCGCGTGCAAAAAAACTATGGCGGTCCGAAAGTGAAAGTTGAGATCAGCGAACGCACCGATTGGCTGGACTTCCGTTTCGATATGCAGGACATCCCGGAAACAGAA
>JASLAI010000365.1 GCA_030147225.1 Planococcus sp. (in: firmicutes)
ACACAGACTTCTCCGTCGCCTTGTGCAGCATGAGCATCTCCACAGCTGAACATGGCACCTTTCACCTGCACCGGCAAGTAAAGTTTGGTGCCAATGGTCAATTGCCGCGTGTCCATATTGCCCCCGAAAGTTCCAGGCGGCATAATGGCTTGTCCTTCTGCATTTGCTGGACCTACGCCCATAGTCCCAAGAAACGGAGTAATGGGCACTTTAATGTTTTCGCTGAAATAAATAGATTCGCCGTCGCTCAAATCGAAGGTTCGTAAATATGCATCCGGGAATTCTTCCGGCAACAGGCCGAGTCCTGGCAGAATCGCCATCCAGCCCCAGCTGCCGGGTTCCAAGCCGAGTATCTCCACTTCCAGGGTGTCTCCTGGTTCCGCGCCCCGAATCTCTACCGGACCAGCGAGCGGATAGACCTTCGCCCAATCAAGCGCGGCAATGTCTTCCGTTGTGGAGTCTTTAGTAAATTGATCGTCTGCCACTTCTCGCGTGGAAAAATCCACTTGATCTCCGCTGTCGATTGTCAGTACCGGTTGTGGGTCCTTATCCCACGTATAATGCACGCGGTCTTCCGGAAATTTATGTGTGTTTGCCAAGTTTGTCACCCTTTCGCGTTTTTATTAGAGTAGAATCGCTTGTTTTACCCAGTTAAATGGATATACAGTCCAAACTGCTGTAAATACTGTCCGTTAGACGAGAATACTGTCCAAACGGCGCACAATACGAGCAAAAGCTCAAAAACCGCTCCAATGCCCAAAACAAGGAAAGCGCAAGCATGCGCTTTCCACTTCAAATACATCATATTCATTTTGTAGAATGTATTTTATTCGGAGTGAATCGTATTCTGCCTGCTGCGAATCTTATCAGGTTCCGCAACTACATTTTGTCTTATTTAAGCACTTTCAAGCTGGGCTTATGGCTTTTCATAAGCTCGAGCTTTTCGAGCGCATAGGCGACGTTAAGAACTTTTTCTTCCTGGAAAGCAGGACCCATGATCTGGAGGCCAATCGGCAAGCCATCGCGGACACCGCAAGGGATGCTGAGTGCCGGTAAGCCAGTAAGGTTTCCGGGTCCGGTAAAGCGGATGACTTCATCCAAAAAGCTCAGCGCTTGGCCGTTGATGTCAACTATGCTGTCACCGATCGGCGGGGACAGGAACGGCAGCGTCGGCGAAATAAGCACGTCCACTTTTTCAAAAGCCGACGCAAAATCGAGATCCAGCTTTCGGCGGATCTGTTGAGCCTGCACATAATCAACGCCGGACATCAATTCACCTACTTCCAGCAGAAAACGGACGTCTTCGCCAAATTTTTCCGGCTGATTGACAAGATTGTCATGATGAACAGCACTTGCTTCGGTCGTGATGGTGACGAGTTCTGCGAATTCTGCCTGAGCAAGTGAAGGAATACGCACCGTTTCGATCCGGACACCGAGCTTCTCCAATTGCTGGAGGGCATTTTGCACAGCTTCATTGACACGGTTGTCGACGTTCTTGAAGAAATAGCCTTCTTCGATGCCAATGACCAGCCCTTTAACGTCTTCATTTAACCCTCCGGAATAGTTCTGAGTCGGCCGGTCGACAGATGTTGGATCTTTCGGGTCGTAGCCTCCAAGCACTTCCAAAAGAAGCGCAGCATCGAAAACGGTTTTCGTCATCGGTCCGATATGGTCAAGGGTCCAAGACAGTGGAAAACAGCCGTACTTGCTAATGCGGCCATGCGTGGGCTTTAACCCGATGATGCCGCAGCTCGAGGCTGGAATCCGGATTGAACCACCAGTGTCCGTGCCAAGCGAGGCAATCGACATATTGGCAGCCACTGCCGCACCGGAACCGCCACTTGAGCCGCCTGGAATTTTGCTGAGATCCCACGGATTTTTGCAGGCGCCGTAATGCGGATTGGTCGTTGTCGCACCCCAGGCATACTCGTGCATATTGAGCTTGCCGTGAAAGGTCACGCCCGATAGTTTAAGTTTTGAAACAACAGTCGCATCAAAGTCGGCAATAAACCCTTGGTGGATTTTCGATCCCATCGTTGCCGGTTCGTCTTTGAAATATAAAATGTCCTTTAGCGCCATCGGAATGCCGTGCAGGAAGCCGCGGTAATTGCCGCTTTGAATTTCTTGTTCCGCTTGCCTCGCCGACTCCAATGCCTGCTCTTTTTGCACACGAATAAACGCGTTGATGTCGCTGTCGTAAGCATCAACATTTGAAAGGACCGCCTCTGTTAATTCAACCGGCGATATTTGCTTATCGCGCAGCTTCGGTGCCAATTCCCCAATCGATTGCGCTGCCAATTCTTCATTCAAGGCCGCTCACCTCCCGGCACATGCGTCAGCGCCATGTCGAAATCTTTTAGCTGCGAGTTGTCCACTGTCTCACGCAATTGCTGCACCGCTTGCATTTGCTGCGCCAGCATTTGCTGATGCGCTTCTGGTACCTGAATCCCTCGTTCCTCTAAAATCTTGTGAATGCCTTCTGCCATAGCAAGTCCTCCCATTCGAATGATTTTAAATGTGTGAGAATCTAGGCTGTCTACCGACAGTTTAGCACAGTTCACAGATAGTTCAGATATTTCGAAGATGATTTGAGCAGAATAAAAACTTGCTCCGGCAAGAGGGCTTCTTGGCAGGCAAGGTTTTGTTCGTTGACGTGGCATATTCCGACAATAAAATTAGTTTTCCACTCTCTTTTTTTCCTCTAAATGGATATACAGTCCAAGTTAGGCGATATACAGTCCAAATTTCCGCAAATAC
>JASLAI010000159.1 GCA_030147225.1 Planococcus sp. (in: firmicutes)
TATCCTCATCGCACCAATTGTTTCCGAACAGATAAATTCTCTTGCAGACAATGCTCCGGAAATCATTGAAAATGCAGAGGATTATGGACAATATCTTTTGAATCAGCGCGAACACTTGCCGGATTCTGTCCGGGAGCAAGTAAACAGCCTGACCGGACAATTTACAGACTGGGCATCCAATATCGGTTCTTGGATTTTATCGTCATTGATGGGGCTGTTATCAGGAGTTCTCGCACTTATTCTCGTACCTTTTTTCCTTGTATATATTCTAATTGATCATGAGAAGTTTGCACCGTTCATCGCTCATTTTTTCTCGGGTGAAAGAAAAACTTGGATTCGTAAAACCCTGCACGATGTGGATGAAACCTTAAAGTCCTATATCGTAGGACAATTATTTGTCAGTTTGATTGTGGGGGCTATGTTGTTGATCGGCTACTTGATCATTGGTCTTGAATATGCCTTCCTACTCGCACTTATTGGAGTTGCGACTAATGTCATCCCGTTCCTTGGACCTTATATTGCCGTAATTCCGGCAATGATCATTGCATTGGTCCAAGACCCAATCATGGTTGTGTATGTTGCTATCATCATGCTTGTGGCTCAGCAAATCGAAGGAAATTTGATTACACCGAACATCATGGGCAACGCGCTCGATGTTCATCCGCTAACGGTTATTACATTAATACTAGCCGCTGGAAACATTGCCGGTATCTGGGGCATCATCCTGGCAGTTCCTTTCTATGCTGTCGTTAAAACCATTGTCACCAATATCTACTCCAAACGGCAAGAGATCGAACACACAGCTACAAAAGAAGTGTAAAACGAACTGCATAAAAAAAGCCGAGTGTTAACCAAACACTCGGCTTTTTTGCTATCTTCATGTATCCAAAAAGTCTTTTCCAACCAGCTCTTTTGAAGATAAAATAAACTCTTCCACTAAACGGACGGTATTTTCAAGATCCTCTAAATCAACAATTTCTATAGGTGTATGCGTATAGCGCGAAGGAATGGATATCACTCCTGATGAAACTCCTGTAGAAGTCATATGAATGGCTCCTGCATCTGTCCCAATTCCCATGAAAATCTCCTGCTGGTAAGGAATGTCCTGCTCTACCGCAACTTTCTCTAGCAGACCTGTGACAAGCGGATGCGAAATCAAAGATTTATCCGCAATTTTTATACATGGGCCACCTCCAAGTGTTCTTGTCCCAGTCATCAAGACATCATACGTATCACTTGTTGGTGTGGTATCGATAGCCAATGCAAAGTCGGGTTTCTTATTTGGAGACAATACAGATGCTCCTCTTAACCCCACTTCTTCCTGTACGGTAAAAACGCAGTATAGATCGCCATGTGCTTTTTCCGGTTTTTCCTGAAGTCGGTCGATCAATTCAATTAAAACCGCACAGCCTGCCCGGTCATCCAGCGCTTTACCGACTACCCGATTGCGCTTTTTATCGCCCGCTAATTTTAAACCGCTGCCATAGCTGACCGGCTGGCCGACTTTAATGCCCATCTCAAGAACTTCCTCTGCAGAAGTCGCTCCAACATCGATATATAAATCTCGATGAGAAGAGATCCGTTTTGGATCATCCCATTTCACATAGTGGACAGCTAAAGCACCGATTACGCCATCTACATAGCCATCTCTAGCTTTGATGGTGACAGGCTGAGCCAACAAAATCCGGTTATCAAAGCCGCCCAGCAATTCAAACCGTAATGTGCCATTCGGCTCGATTTTCTTAATGATAAAACCGATTTCATCTGCATGCGCCGCCAGCAAGATCGATGGCATCTCCGGATCAGTCGCATTTACTGTAGCAATCAAGTTGCCTAGAGCATCCACTTCCACCTTGTCCACTTTGTCTTGGATTTCACTTTTAATGTACCGTTGAACGTCCTGTTCAAAGCCACTCGGACCTACCAGTTCGCACAGATTTTTCAGCAATTCATACAAAACTCATCCCACCTTGAACTTTTAGTTTGATAGATAGACATCTGTCATCAAGTCATTGCTCATTGGGTGAGGCTTATAATCTTCCACGTAATCGCTTTGTGCAAGCGGAGGAGTCGTATAAGCTAGCATCACCCATGGCGCATCTTCTTGGAACAGTGCTTGCGCTTCCTTATAAAGCTCTGTCCGTTTCTCCTGATCGATAGTTTCCCGCGCTTCCGTAATCAGGGAGGTGAACTCGTCGCTCTTGTAGAAAGCGATATTCTGTGCAGGCACTTCTGCATTCGTCTTGCTCAAGTTCGGATACAGGAAGTTATCAGGATCGGCCATTACACCCGTCCAGCCATACATCGCCATACTATGCTTTCCGCTTTTCGTATCATCGAGATAAGTAGCCCATTCCATTGAGACAATATCTGCGGTGATACCGATTTCGGATAAATCCGATTGAATCGCTTCAGCAATTTTCATAGGCTCCGGCAAGTACGGACGCGGATTGCTCATGGTATACAATTCTGTTTCAAAACCATTCTCGTAGCCGGCTTCAGCCAACAGCTTTTTCGCTTCTTCGACATTGTAATCGTATTTCTCTAATGTATCGTCATGGCTCCATAGCGACGGAGGCAATGGACTCGTAGCTGGATCCGCCAATCCATTATAAAACGCATCGACGATTTCCTCTTTATTGATTGCCATATTGATCGCTTTGCGTACTAAAGGATCATCAAACGGTTCTTTCTCCATATTGAAGGCCATATAGCCGATATTGAAACTTGGGCGTTTCTGCAGCTCGAGTCCTTGTGTTTCTTCCACGATAGTAGTGTCGCCTGCGTTCATTCCATCCAAAACGTCAATTTCCCCTGTCTGCAAAGCGTTCAAACGCGCCGCGTTTTCAGGAATCACCTGATAGATGAGCTTGTCCAGATACGGTTTTCCTTCCATCCAGTAATCAGGATTTTTCGCCAATGTAATGGTGCTATTGCGGCTCCATTCTTCAAACATAAATGGACCGGTTCCCACCGGATGTTCATATAACTCAGCACCATACTGTTCAATAGCAGCCGGACTTGCAATCCCGAACATGGAAATAGCTAAATAACTGAGGAACGGAGCGGTTTTGCGCTTCAGTTTGATTTCAAGTTCGTGTTCGCCTGTCGCTAGGACATGCTCGATCAAATGATTCTCGTCTCCTTTAAATCCACCATATAAGAAAGGATAATAAGGAAAGTCTCCTTGGTGATACGGGTTGTCCGAATCCATCCAGCGTTCAAAATTAAAGACGACGGCCTCCGCATTAAAGTCGGTTCCGTCATGGAATGTAACGCCTTCGCGCAATTGGAATGTCCATGTCAGACCGTCTTCACTGGAACTGTATTCGGTTGCCAGCTTCGGCTGTAATTCTAAATTATGATCGTACTCCAGCAAAGTTTCAAAAACATTATGGGTCACACGTATAGATTCTCCATCCGTGACATTAATCGGATCCAGTCCAACAGAATCCGCACCGCGGCCATAAATCAAAGTCCCTCCCTGTTTGTCCTCCTCCGTCATTTCTCCCGCACTGTTTTCTGTATTCGCTGTTTCAGTGTTACTTGAACAAGCAGCAAGCAATAAAACCAAAACCAGTAAAAGATAACGTGAACTATATAGCCTTTTCTTCATCTTCTTTCCTCCCTGCATGTCTTTTTCATTTTTTGTCTACATAACGGAAGCTAATTATGGTAGTCAGCAAACAAAAAGAATATAAAATTAAGTATATTCATTTTAATTAAAATTATCAAATAAATATCAGAAATATTTATACCTCTCCCTTTACTTTGGGCCTCTCTTGTCAGGCTCCCTTAGAAAATCTTTTGAATCATGTGCTTTTCTCTTCTATTACGGGTATAAGGTTCTTATGCACTAGTGCATTGTCGTAGCTGCTACTCATAATTCTTACTTTTAGAGGAGGAAAGTTACTTATGCCATATGCTTTAATGGAAGATGACACATCTTTATACTATGAGATCAACGGTCAGGGAACGCCTATTGTTTTTGTCCATCCCCCTGTTATGGGGCACAGAGTTTTTAAACATCAAAAAAGACTCTCTAAAGATTATCAGCCCATTTTCTATGATCTTCGGGGCCATGGTCGAAGTTCACAGGGGAACACACCTTTATCGATAGAGCTTTTAGCTAAAGATATAAAATGCTTATTAGACGAACTGAATATCCGTAAAGCCGTTGTATGTGGGTTTTCCAATGGTGGTACAATTGCACAGGAATTTGCACTGTTATATCCTGAGCGGACAGAGGCTCTTATTTTATGTGGCAGCTATTCGCAAGTTAATAGCTTCAACTTAAAGAGTATGCTCAGATTTGGTATGGCGATGGCTAAAATTCGTAAAATTCCATTGGTCGCCAAAATTCAAGCAAAGTCTCATAAATACTTTAAAGAAGACGAAGCTGAATTCTATGAATACGGCAAATCAGCTCATTCTGAGAGTGTTTATGAATTTTGCAAAGCCGGTCTTTACTACAATTCCACGCCATCTCTTTACCGTTTAAGTATGCCTGTGTTATTGGTTTATGGTTCACTTGAAAAAACGATGCACCATTATAGGCTCCCTTTTCAAAAATATGCATCAAACCTTAAAGTAGTTTACATTGAAGGAGCCAACCATGAAGTACCACCTCGCCAGTTTCCTGAGTTTAACCAATTGATCCATCAATTTTTACAATCACAAAGAAAAAAAGAAGTGACTATAAAGCTCTGATGGACACAGTGCAAATTGAGAAAGTGTTCTATCCCACTGGTTTACAATTCAAGAAATTTAGCCTGAGAAATTCAAATTACAAATAAAATTTTAAAGTACGTATTCATAAGTGCGCAAATAAGGCATTCCACTTTAATAAAAGCGGAATGCCTTATTTGATATTTCTATTTTCTTCTGTTTTGCTGGGAGACTGTGTTATGAGAAGAGTTTACCAGTTTGAATAATTGTTCAATTTTGTTCATAACGTCCAGGGCCAACAAGCCATTTCCTTCAGCGGTTTTTGGATAGCCGAGCGGCATGGTGCGGCGAACCAACTGTGCATATAATTCGGCTTCTGTCAGTTCACGAGCAAACTCTTTTTCTGCAATATTTTTGATCAAGACCAAAGCCCCCGAAACATGTGGCGTCGCCATCGAAGTGCCTGATAAACTGGCATACTTTCCTCCAGGGAACGTTGAGTAAATATCAACTCCTGGAGCCACCAGGTCAATTTCATCGTTTGTATTGCTAAAGTTTGCAATCCTGCGGTCGAAATCCACTGCTCCGACTTGAATTACTTCCCCGTATGCTCCTGGATATGCAAATTCATCGGTATCGTGAATATCATCTCCTTCGTTCCCTGCAGCACAGACAACCGGTATACCTGCCCTCACCGCACGACGGATTGCAGCATAAAGCTCTTCTACATCTTCCGGACCGCCCAGCGACATGGAAATGACACTCACTGTCTCCTCCTTCGGCCCTTTCCACTCTATCGCAAAGTGGATTGCATCGATAATCCCTTGGTATTCCCCACTGCCTTCCCCCGTTAGAACTTTCAAGATGAGCAAATGTGCTTCAGGCGCAACCCCTGCTATTCCTTTATCCGTTCTGAAAGACGCGGCAACAGTTCCCGCTACATGCGTACCATGGCCATTGTTATCATCGAAGTTATCAGCATCTCCATTAAAATCGGAAGTGAAATTTCTACCGCCAATGATACGATCTTGGAGATCGGGGTGGTCTCGTTGACAGCCAGTATCCAGAATAGCAACAATATTGCCTTTCCCTCTTTCTGCATCGTCCCATACTTCCGGTGCCTGAATCATACGAACTCCTTCCGGAATCTGTGACGCTTGTTCAGCTATTTCTTCCACACGGTAAGGAATTAAATGTAAAGTCGCCATTTATTTCACTCCTCATAATTTCCAAATCTTCTCTTACTTTCTTAATTCGTCGAACGGCATCAGAACCCTTTATTATTTTATAGAAAAAACAAAGGTCCATGAAAACACCGACTTTCGGATCCTTCCTGTATTCATTTAAATCTACTCG
>JASLAI010000371.1 GCA_030147225.1 Planococcus sp. (in: firmicutes)
TAATACCGGAGCGCGGTTACAAAGAAACGAAAACTGTGTTAAGCTAGCAATTCAATCAAAAATTCGAATTTTCATTTTAAATTGAAAAGTCGGAATTGACTGTTCCTTCGATTGACTCGAAAGCACAGCTTATTTCGGCAAAACGACATAAAGTACTTTCAATTTAATGTATAAATATTCATTTTAACTGTATGTTAAATCTTATTAAAGTTAATTATACGGTAAATTTTTATTTATTGAATTGACTTAAAATGCAATTCAGTGCATAATAACTCTATTAAACAGATTCGATAAAAAAATTGAAGTGAACAGAGTCACGGAGGCATGGTTCTTCCGCTTTTGAATGAAATGGAAGAATTTTTTTATTTATCAAAATCGGGTGGTGACTGCACGTGGAGAAGAAAAGAATCGTTGTAAAAATAGGCAGCAGCTCTTTGACAGATGAACGTGGTAAATTGTCAATCGAAAAGCTGCGCGAGCATGTGAATGCACTGGCTCGTCTAAAAGAAGAAGGACATGAAGTAATATTGATATCATCTGGAGCAGTCGCTTCAGGATGTACAAGCATGGGTTATTTATCGCGCCCGAATACAGTGGTCGACAAGCAGTCAGCGGCAGCCGTGGGCCAAAGCCTTTTGCTGCAGGCCTATGCGGATGAATGCAGAAAACACAATATTGTTGCGGCACAACTGTTATTAACAAAAGATCTCTATAAAAATGCCAATGCCACTATTTCAAAGTTACTGGAACGGAACGTCCTGCCGATCATCAACGAAAACGATTCGGTTTCAGTGAAAGAGCTGACGTTTGGAGACAATGACATGCTGTCGGCTTTGGTCAGTGGGCTTGTGCATGCGGATTTCCTAATTATATTGACGGACATTAACGGCATTTATCAAGACAATCCAAGAACCAATCCTCAGGCTCAGAAATATCTCCATCTCAATGAAATTCCAGATGAATTGGTGGAAGCCACATCTTCTGCCGGCTCTGACGTTGGCACTGGCGGTATGAAATCAAAAGTCGAGGCTGCCCGAACGGCATTGGCTTTAGGAGTGCAGATATTTATCGGTTCCGGAACAGGCAGCGAAAAACTGGTCGAAATTTTCCAAGGAAATGGTGATGGAACCTATATTGGCGTGAAAACAAAAATGGGTGTTTGAGTAACGAAAATCGAAAGGGGAATCGTGAATGACCGAAATTCTTCAAGAGCAGCAACTCGAGACAAGTGAACTAATACTAAAAGCCAAACAAGCAAAGCAGGCTTCGAGGGTATTGGCAAAGTCAACAACCAAGCAAAAAAATAATGCTCTGCGTCTAATTTCAGCTCAGTTGATGGAAGAACATTCTTATATTCTGGAAGAGAACAGCAAGGATGTGGAAATCGGACGCCAAAATGGAATGAGTGACTCCTTGGTGGATCGTTTGCAGCTGGATCAACCACGGTTAAAAGACATGGCGGATGCCTTGATCCAATTGACGAAACTGGCAGACCCTGTCGGCGAAGTGCTGGAAAAATGGGAGCGTCCGAATGGCTTAACCATGTCCAAAATACGCGTGCCTCTAGGGGTTGTTGGCATGATTTACGAAGCGCGCCCGAACGTTACGGTGGATGCTTCCAGCTTATGCCTGAAAACAGGCAATGCGGTGGTATTGCGTGGCAGTTCTACAGCGATTCATTCCAATAAAGCGATTGTTGCTGTTATCCACCGGGCACTTGAGAAAAGTGAACTACCGATTGAATCCGTTCAATTATTGGAAGACTCAAGCTGGGAAGCAGCTTCACATATGTTAAAGCTCAATGAATACTTTGTTGTACTGATTCCCCGCGGAGGCGCAAAGCTGATTCAAACGGTTGTCCAAAATTCCACTGTACCGGTACTGGAGACTGGGGCAGGAAACTGCCATATCTATATTGATAAAACAGCAGATGTTAAAATGGCGATAACGATTGCGCTAAATGCCAAAACACAACGTCCCTCAGTGTGTAATTCCTGTGAAAGCATTTTGGTCCATCAAGCGTGGGCGGAGAAGCATTTGCCTGAATTGATGGAAGCCTTGCAGGATCAGCAGGTACAAATCCATGGAGATGTGTCCACACAGGAACTCTCCTCTAAGGTCATACCTGCAGAAGAGGCGGATTGGGGAACAGAATACTTAGGTCTAGAAGTAGCAATGAAAATAGTAGATGATGTGAGCGAAGCGATTCAACACATCAATACTTATGGCACCAAGCATTCAGAAGCCATCATTTCATCCAGTTCTGAAAGTGTTGATCAATTCTTTATGGAAATTGATGCTGCAGCGGTTTATCATAATGCATCAACCCGTTTCACAGACGGCTTTGAGTTTGGATTTGGTGCCGAGATTGGCATCAGTACACAGAAACTCCATGCGCGAGGACCTATGGGTCTGCCAGCTCTGACGTCGACCAAATATATCATACGCGGAAATGGCCAAATAAAATAAAGAGAAAAGGACCGGAAGCAAATTGCTTCCGGTCCTTTTATGCCTGCGCTTTGGTTCTGTTATGCTTCCACATCATATAGCGATACCGGACAGTGCAGCCAATGCAATAGCCCATTAATGCAACTCCTGCTGCGATAATGACCATGCCACTGAAGGCGTACCCTGCTAACTGAATGCCGAAAGCGAAAGAAAGAAGCGACAGCCCCAAACAAATTGTCGCAATCCATTGGTTGAATAATTGCTGATCTTTATCTTCCTGTTCATAGCTAGCCATTGGTTTTTTCAAAAAGCGTCGGCTAAATTGGATGACGGGATTCTTCCTGGTAAACAGCGTATAAATGCCAACCGCGAACGGCAGCAGCAGAATAACGGGATGGAATAAAAGCCCTGCTAATGCAGTAGCGACGATAAAAGCCTGATTAAGCTGAACCAGGGGTTTCGGGATGGTCATGGACTCTCCTCCTTTAATTACCCCTTATTATACTTAGTAACTTACTAGGGATAAAGAAACCTGCTTGAAAAAAGATAAACAATAGCACTCCGTTTATAGCAGCTGAGAAATGAACAGTGTAGCCATACCAAAATAAATCAGCAAGGACAGAATGTCGTTGATCGTCGTGATTAAAGGACCCGATGCAACAGCAGGGTCAATATTGAGGCGGTACAGGACAAGAGGAATAATGGTTCCGGCTAAAGTTCCGATGATTAATGTCATCAATAGAGAACCGCCAACAACAATTCCCAACACAAAGTTGCCTTGCCATACATAAGCAATCAGCAGAATGAGTACAGAACAAATGACGCCGATAATGATACCGACCCATAATTCCCTAACAACCAGCTTAATGGTCTGCTTGAAATCAAGCTTTTGTGAAGCTAGTCCACGAACCACAACAGATAGTGATTGAGTTCCGGTGTTTCCCGTCATTCCCGCAATCATTGGCATAAAGAAAGTCAGTGCTACGACAGTCTGCAAGGTATCTTCAAAGCGACTAATGATGCCGCCGGAAAATAGGCCGATGAACAGCAAAAGGATAAGCCAAGGCAAACGGCGGTAAGCTGCGATTAAAGCGGGAGTATTAAAATCAATCGATTTACCTGACGCAGATAATTTTTCGATATCTTCATTCGCTTCCTGCATGACCACATCGATCACATCGTCGACAGTTAGCACACCGACAAGTTTATTGTCTTTTTCAACAATCGGCAACGTAACAAAATCATAGCGGCTGATCAATTGAGCAGCATCTTCCTGATCCGTTAGTACATCTGCTTTAACGACCCGATTGTACATAACTTCTTCAATTTGATCATCTAAATTTCCAAGAATCAAATCTTTATAAGAGACAACGCCCACCAATTTTTTATCTTCATCTACAACATACAGATAGTTAATGTATTCTGCCAATTCTGCAAAATCTTTAATTTTATCAACAGCTTCCCGAATCGTGTAATGGCGCGGAATCCATACATACCGGTTATTCATTAAGCGGCCGGCCGTTTCAGGAGGATAGGTCATGGTGTTTTGGACAAACCTGGAGTCGTCCTGATTAATCTGTAGCAGTAGCTCTTCGATGCGTTCCGGTTCCAGATCATCCAACAAGAGTGCCAGATCATCATTATCCATACGATCAAGGACTTTTGACGATTTTTCGAGACCTAATTTTTGAAGAATATCAATTTGTTCATTTTTGGGAAGTTCCTGCATCAATTCGGTCAACTGCCGAATGCTTAAATAGAGAAGGAATTTATTGCGGTGCTTTTCCGGTAAATGTCGATATTGGATAGCCATGTCGTATGGCTGAAGTTCGTCTAGGATCTCCTGAAATTCAATTATTTTCCCTTCTTTTAAGGCTTTTATTAAAGCCAATGTAATTTCGTCTTCACGTAAAGCTATAGACATATGGTTCACTCCTTTTATACAGGAAATACAGAAATCCTCTTGTTGATTATTGCGTTAAAACTTTAATTTGAAAAGGGTAAAAAAGGGGTAGTAATATTGTATTATTTAACATATAATAATGAAAATCTGAAAAAGGCAAACTTCACCGAAAGGGAAGGACGCAAAGCCATGAGCCTAACCGCCTGAAAAGCGCACGGTCGTCAGGTTGCCTGGTCTCGTTCTGTGAGCCACGGCTGACAGAACGGGAGGATATGGGGAAATGAAAAAATCAATGATGGCGGGTGTGTTATTGTTGTTTATGCTGACACAAAATGGGTTTAATGTCCAAGCAGCTGAATTGGACGTCAAAGCGACCTGGTTATGGAATCCTTGGATGATTTATAGTGATGAAGCGGGTACACTCGCTTTTTTAGAAAGTAAAGATGTGAATAAGGTTTACGTACAAATTGATGCAGATATTCCAGCCGGTGTTTATGAGAGCTTTATCGAAAAAGCGGGAGTTTTGGGAATGGCTATCTATGCTTTAGATGGAGCACCTGATTGGGTGGCACCGAAAGGCTTTACCCAACAGGATCGATTAATGTCTTGGCTATCGGTCTATCAAAAAGGGGCTTCGCCGGCTCAAAAGTTTACCGGAGTACATCTGGATGTGGAGCCTTATTTGTACAGCGGCTGGAATACCAATCGTGACACGACTGTAAAAGCTTATCAAGCTCTTTTGACAAAAGCTAACTCCAGTACGGCTGCATTAAACCTTCCGCTGGAAGCGGATCTGCCTTTCTGGTTCGATGAAATTTCCTATAAAAATACTTACGGGAAAGGAATTCTTGCTGAATGGGTAATTGCTAACACCCACAGTGTCACACTTATGGCCTATCGGGATTCAGCAGAAATGATTAATGAACTTGTAAAAAATGAAATAGCGTACGGTGAAAAATACGGGAAAAAAGTAGTGATTGGTGTTGAGACTGACCAAACTGATGAAGGCGATGCGCTTTCTTTCTATGAAGAGGGAGAAGCTTTCATGAATAACGAATTAGCAGCAGTATCTGCCCACCACTCAGCATCAAAAGGTTTTGGCGGAATCGCTATCCACCATGTGGATAGCTGGAAAACGATGGCTCCATAAAGAAAACTTCATTTAACAACAATCTTTTATTGAATGTTAATGGAGGTTAACAGGCTTTAACAGTTAGTGGGAGAAAAGATAGTAAACAGGCAAATCTGCTATATTGCCAATCTTTCTTTTTTTCTTTCAGTTATATACAGAAAATACGAATGAAAAGAAGGAAGCCTGTAGGGGCTTTCTTTTTTTATTATATCAACTGTTTTACAAAGACCCTCCAAAAGTCTTTGAAGAATATAATAAGATTCCTTCAGGCGCTTCTTGGATTTCGGTAAGCCCTATGTTTTTATGGGTACTGAGCCGCATCAAAAGTATCAACGGTTTTTTCCATTTTGTCCAGCTAAACTTACTCCAACGTCCATCCCTTAATCTTTTGGAAACCTCGGTACTGTCCTATCTTCTGTATTTGACAGGATGGCTTCCATCATCGGTACATAGGTCTGCCAATAAAAACTCTTTTCGGCATCGAGCAATTCCATAGAAAGGAAAGAACGAAGTTTCGAAAAGCCGGAATAGCGGTAGAAACTTGGGGTATCATCAATATCTACAAAATCTCCTGCAAAATAATAAAGATCAGCTCCGTGTTTGGACTGATGAAATACAGCAGGAAAGGTTTGAGGAATGCCGGCGGCTTCCAATTTTTCGCTTCCTGGTTTTTGGAGATCCCACTCATAATCTGCCAGGACCTCAGTGTTGGATCCAGCTTTGTTAATATCAAACCAATAATTGAAAGAAGGACTGTCCGATAAATTGAAGTGTTCAATTCCTTGTTTCGTGAAAGCAAGGCGAAGGCCGTTACTGCCAATGTCGCCGGCTTCTTCGGATAGGACTACAATGTCGCCTTCGGCATCATTAACTAGCACAAAACCGGCACCTTTAAAATTCCATTTCCCACTGGTTTTTTCATAATTTTCGACAATCCAATCAGGCAATTCGCCATTAGAAGAATGCAGATCAACGAAATGGCGCCCGCTCCAGCCGCTCCATTCCAACCCCAGAAACTCATTCATATCCTGGGCGACATCTTTGGGAGTGGGGGAGGCAAATGTATTAAATTCTACAACCAAGTCCGTTCCTTGAGACTGAACCTGCTGTTTGATGGTCTGCCATTCACTCATATCGAGTCCACCGGCAATCATGGATGAACTGCCTGGTTTTTTTTCTGAGGATTGCCAAGGAAGATCTTCTTCATAGACACCGTAGGAATCAGCCAGGTAAATTAGGTCGGTTCCAGCCAAGTCTTCAGGCAAATCACGGATCGTGTAGCTTTTCGCTTTTTCGTCCGGTACAAATCCGTAATAATGCTCATCAGCCTGGTATGTATCGCCGGATTCAGCAACATAGCGATGATGGTTCAACAACCATGTCAGGCCTTTATGCTCCCTATAGCTTTCTGTGGGGACAGTCTTATCAATAATTGCTACATTTACTATTTTTTCGTCCTTGAAAAGCCAAATAATAATAGGAAGTATAAGTAAAATAACAAGGGTTAATAAAGGTAGAAGCTTCTTTTTCATTCTAATCACTCTTTTCTCTTTGCAAAATATAAGTCAAAAGAAATTATAGCTTAAAACTGATTAAAAAATAGAAAAAATTTACTTATTTTTAAAAATAAAAAAGACCCGAATAATTCGGGTCTCTTGTTGCGAATATTAGTTTTGCACATTACTTTCTTCCTGATAAACTGGTACCCAGCCTTCGGTAGTGACGAAGATACGGATGGCTACAACTTTGCGGTCATCAGCTAGAGTGAAGTAATGTGTGATGTTTTCAGGAACTGAAATCAAGTCGCCTGGTGTCAGATGAACTTCAAAAAAGCGTTCGTCTTTTCCTTGAATGATGAAGACACCATGCCCACTGACAATATAGCGGACTTCATCGTCCGTATGGATGTGTTTGCGCTGGAAGTTTTTCAGCAGCTCATCCAATTTTGGATTGGAATCAGACAAAGAAATGATGTCTGCTGCTTGGTAACCGCGGCGCTCTGAGATATCATCGATTTCCGTTTTGAAGGCTTGAAGAATTTCGTCTTTTTCTTCATCACTCAAATCGAACTTTTCGCGAAGAGGCTCTGGTAATTTGTTGATATCCCAATGCTCATAAACTACTTCTTGCTGCTCCAGAAATGCTGCCACTTCGTTTTGTGCTTCAATCGTTTCGTTTGTTCCTTGAATTTTGATAATCGCCATTTAAATCTTCCTCTCTTATTTTAAGTGTAGTTGCAACGCCAATTGGTATTGAAATAAAAACTCGCTGGCTTCAAGCAATTTTTTCGCTTCAAAGCCGCTTTTCCCCCAGACGGTGATGCCATGGTTGCGGATTAGTACCGCACCTTTGTCAGCGTTTATATAAGGTTCAAATGCTTTAGCAAGTGTTGGAATATCAGCATGATTAGGGATGATAGGAATGGTCAGTACCGCGTCTTCTTCCCATAACCCGAAGGCTTTGATCAGTTCCTGGCCTTGGAAATCGATTTTTCCAGCATCCCCGTATAGTTCAGATATGACATTGTTGGCGACTGTATGAACATGGAGACTGCAGCCGGCCTGAGTTTTTCCATAGATCGCACAATGCAATAAAGTCTCGGCAGACGGTTTTAACGATGTTTCGGCTGCTGGCTGTCCATTAGCATCAACAAGCAGGAAATCTTCATCTGTGCGTTTTTTCTTATCTTTTCCACTGGCAGTAACCAGGAATTCGAGCGGTTCATCTGCCACTTTGATGGCGAGATTGCCGCTGGTTCCCATAAACCAGTCGCGAACTGCCAGTTCGTCTTTTACATCAGCCAATTCCAGCCATTTTTCATGTAATGCTGTCATGACTTCACTCCTATATATTCATCGACAATCGCGATCACTTCGTGGAAAGTTTCAAACGGTTCGTAATCGATGCCGGCCTCTTGGCATTTTTCAGCCAGTAAATCCCGGGCGATAACGAAATCCGCTTCTTTTGCAGCTTCCCAGTCACTAATGGAATCCCCAATGACAATGCTCTTCGTATCAGTACCCAAAAGGTCCCGAATGACGGATGGTTTACAGCATCCACAGCCTTGACTGCTGCAAGTATCATCGCAGCCATGAGGAAATTCCAAGTTGATGACATCACTTGAAAAATCCGCACTGTTGCAATAAATGCCATCAAAAGGCCCGAAAGGTTCAAGCAGCGGATAGACAAAAAAGTCGATCCCTCCGCTGACAATGTACAGCGGGACCTCCTGTTCCTTCGTATACGCGACAAAGTCGCTGAAGCCTTCGCGTATTTCTGCCTGTTCCAGAACATAGGAAATGATTTCGTCTTTTGCCGAAACCGGAAGAAGCGAAAACATTTTCGCGATACCCTCACGTATCGAGATGGATTGGTCGAGGATCTGGTCTTTTACCGTTTCCCAGCCAGGCGGATTGAATTCTTTCATAATGGCGATAATGTTGTCATTAGCCGTTACAGTCTCATCAAAATC
>JASLAI010000372.1 GCA_030147225.1 Planococcus sp. (in: firmicutes)
ACCAACAGTATATTTCTAACTTTAGTATAGCTGGATAAAAATCCTGTTAGTGCAACATATAGTATAGAACCTACTAATAAAAATGGGGCATCTTCTCCTTGGATATGCTGTCCATATTCGTAAAAATGAAAGATAAAAGATGCAGGTATTAAAGAAAATATTAACCATAAAAATTTCATAATAAACTCCATCCTGTTAAACAATTTTTTTTGCTGATTCACTTCATTTGAGAAGCTACACTTAACATTAACATATTTATCCAATACTTCTATTGAAATCTACTTATCCATTCATATCAATTGTTTGGAAATGCCGATACTCTTACTTTCTTCATCTACCTATCATAAAAATAAACAAAACAGTCCAAGCAAATTGGACTGTTTTTTAGCATATTTATTAATATCGCATACTAAAATCGCCTAGACCACCTCAATGGCGGCTTTTCACAGGTATAGACAAAATCATTTCTTCTAATAAAACAGGCATTTCTTCGAATGTGTTTTTGATGTGCAGGCGCTCGGTTCGTTTATGGGCATCTTTGCCGTAAGGGCCGACGTTCAAAACGGGCGCGGTCAATTCTTTCATTGCTTGAAACGGGATGCTGTAGGAATCGCCGTAGACGGGTGTGTTGTTTTCGTAGGTAATCCAGCCGCCTGTTTGGTCATTGTAATTGACGTAGCTTAAGTCTGAGATGCCGTTGAAATAATGAACTTGTTCGATCTCCAAGTTAAACTTTTCTTTGGCGTTGGCTGTGACTTGCTCGACGCACAGTTTTACCAGCTCATCTTCTGATGAGTTGACAGGCGGGTAATAAGGCGGTGCGTACATCAGCACCATGGCCGGCGTCAATTCCTGACAGTTGATGAGCAAGATATCCGTGACGTGCATGGATTTTTCCCGAACGTCCCATTCAGGATGCATCAAGGTATCGTGCAGCAAATCAGTGATGTAGTCGTGTCCGAATTTATTGAGTGCGTATTCCATCAGTTTTTCATAGCGCATTACAGTAATAGGACCGACGGGTTTGATGTTTTCCCGTTCGCACATGGCGTGGTAATCCCGTTCGCAATGGGCTGCTGCTTCTTTTGCGACATTCTCAAAAATTTGGAACACTTCTTCTGCATTGCGCTCCATCATGAACACATTGTACATGGCAGAAGTACGGTAAGGCGTCTGTGCAGAATAAGACAATTTCATATCACGTTGCGTCAATGTTACCGGAAGCGGCGTCGTTTCGCCGTAGACGACTTCCTTGAAAGCCGGATTCCATTCCATGCGATGCGTCAGGTAAGTTGAAATGTAGCTTGATGTGATGCCCGACAGCGGTTCGCCGACATGTGTTTCTTTGCCGTAGAACAGTGCCGATGGCATGATTTTGCCGATCGATCCTGTATAAAGATAATGTGCTTTGTCGCCAGGTTTCATAGCGAAAACCGGTTCACCGTTAAGAAACAGGATAAATTCCAGGCCATGCTCGCGTTCCAGGTCAAGCAGCTTGGATACCCCATAGCGCATGCCTGCCGAGTTAACTTCTTCATCCGGAACGGTCATCAGCAATAGATTGATCGGCCATTCTTCAATTGATGCTTTTTCAATCAAGGCCATATGCAGAACGAGTCCGGCTTTCATGTCCATCGTTCCGCGCCCGAAGAGGTATTCTCCAGAATCGAGGTCGCTTAATGTGTCCGCGTCAAGTTCATCGCGAATCAGCTTGAATGCTTCTGCCAGCTTATAGGGACTGCACGCCAAAGGTTCCAAATCTCCGTATTCTCCTGTATGCACTGTGTCGAAATGGCTGATCAAGACGATGGTGTCGACTGCTTCCGGATGCTTGTAGAGAGCCGTTACGTTCTGCCGCTCCCAATTCACTTCACCCAACCCGATATATTCGGGATGTTTCTGGAAGTACGGAAGCTCCATGAGTTTGTCCTTCAGTTTATAGGCAAACTCCACTTCCCCATCTGTCAAAGTCAGGCTTTTCCAACTGACCAGTTCACACAATAATTCTTCTAACTGCTCTGGCGTTCCCCATAATGTGGTCACGGCTCTTCACTCCTCAAGTTGTTCTTTGCTGACTAACTTTCTTCTATTATAGTTAACTTTATGCTAAATAAAAAGAGGGTGCAAAAATATGCCCTTGTTGTTCAACTTCAGTAAATCAATGCATACAAAAACGGCTCAACGCGAGAGCCGCTTTTTGCGTTTTTTCAACAGATCTTCTGCTGCACCGGAACCAAACAGCACTCCGATAACAATCAACACCAATCCGTAGATATGTCCAACTGTGATTTCTTCGTTTAAAATCACACTGGCACCAACCAAGGAAAATAGGGTATTGAGATTCATAAAGATTGCGGCTTTTGTCGGTCCTGCTTGTCCGATAGAGTAATTATAAAGCATATGGCCGACGGCTGTTCCAAGCATCGCGGAGAACCCGAAAGCGATCCAGAACGACGTCGGAACGGTAGTGAACGCCTGCATTCCTCCCGGCTCCTGAATGAGCGAGATGATAAACAGAACGAACGCACCCACCACGAACATATAGCCTGTCAAAAGACGCGGATCCAAAGAACGTGCAGCATTAGCGATGACGATATAACTCAATACCTGCGCCAAAATCGAAATGAACACGAAAATGTCCCCAACGTTCAAGCCGGTCGCAGCGCCGTTGCCTACCAATACTGTCGCAGCGACACCAGCGAAACCGACCACAACACCAAGCCATTGCAATTTAGACGGGTAGTTGCGCATGATAAGCGACACCAATACCGCCGTCAGCATCGGCCCTGTGCCAAGAATCAGACCTGCATTCGAACCGGTGGTCAGGGACAAGCCATTTGATAGGAAGTAATGGTGGGCGACAACATTGAGCAGCGATCCCAGAAAGATGAATTTCCAGTCGCTTTTGGCTGGCCACCGAAGCATTTTAAAGCTTCCTAAGATTGCCATAACTGACAAGCCAGCCAATAAAATACGGAACGCCGTCAAGGTCACCGGGTCTACAAATTCCACCATATATTTAACAGAGGCTAAGTTAAAGCCCCAGACGATCATCACTGCCGTTAAGATACCATAAATTTTCCATTGGTTCACGTACGAAAACCTTCTTTCAACAAGACGAATATAAGCTTGTATTTTACGCCTGTTTCCGGCTTCTGTAAATGTTCAAGAATTTATTTATAAGCTGTAACTTTGTAATTATAAGCTTTTCTTTCAATCAACAAGCTAAACACGATAAAAGCAGCGAGCGACAACAGCACCGGCAAGGTGACTGTATGAACACCGAACAGATTGCCATTTTCCAGGTTGTAGAAATGCAGCCCGATATAGCTGACGATTCCTGTTGCCATTGAAGCAATCGCTCCGTATTTATTGGCCCATTTCCAATACAGCCCCAGCACAATCGGCCAAATAAAAGCGGCTTCCAAGCCCCCAAAGGCAAATAAATTCAGGAAAATCAGCAGTTCGGGCGGATTCATGGCCAATAAAAAGACGATGATGCCAAGA
This sequence comes from Planococcus sp. (in: firmicutes), assembly GCA_030147225.1. Classification (GTDB taxonomy): domain Bacteria; phylum Bacillota; class Bacilli; order Bacillales_A; family Planococcaceae; genus Planococcus. The sequence continues at coordinate 3,508 of JASLAI010000372.1, forward strand.
AGTCCGGTGACACCGAAAGA
>JASLAI010000313.1 GCA_030147225.1 Planococcus sp. (in: firmicutes)
ATTGCCTGAAACCATGCCGGAAATCAAGCTGAAGGGATTCCTTGGCTCTCTTGGCAAGAAACAAGGATTTGCTTATTTGGCAGATCGTACTGTGACCGGCCGAATCGCTCGTTTGATGAAATCAGGCGTGTTGTGGATGTATAAGTGGCACAACGGGTAATAAAAAAAAGCGCTCATCGTTGAGCGCTTTTTCTATTTCACTTCAGAGAAGCCATGTTTTTCAAGTTCGCGATAGACGGGCTTCAATTGGACATAGCCTTCTCCAACAACTTCTCCTTCAACTAAAACGAGCGGATAAAAAAATTCGTCATCCAGTATGCGCTGCGCATAATCTTTCTGGTGATCAAGTGTAAGAGGTTTCTCAATATCAATATAGGTAATTGAAAATGACTGATCCTTATATTTCCTTGAGATGGCGGCTTCCAGCCATTCATATGTGTCGATTGAAGAAGGTGCATTAACGCAGCTTGCACAGATAACATCAGTTCCGTAGACTTCAATGGATAATTCTTTCTGCATGATTTTGAACCTCCTATAAATTCATTAGTGGCTTTTTCTCTCTAATCACATTATAATGATTATAATGAAAGGAGTCGATATAAATGACTGAAGCTTTGATTGAAGATCAAGTAATGGAAGTCTTAGATAAATTACGTCCATTCCTTTTGCGTGACGGGGGAGACTGCGAACTTGTTGATGTAGAAGATGGTATCGTGAAACTTCGTCTGCTCGGTGCATGCGGAAGCTGCCCAAGCTCGACAATTACATTAAAAGCAGGGATTGAACGCGCGTTAGTGGAAGAAGTTCCTGGCATAGTAGAAGTAGAACAAGTATTTTAATGCCAAGGGACCTTTTTAGGTCCCTTTTTCTGTGAAAATATAATTTATTGAAAAATCCCTTTTAACTTATGCGGTTATCTGAAGGTGGACGACTTGAATAATAGTGGAAATGATTGCTATGATAATTCATATAGGAAGGTGATCACAATGACAGAAGTAGTTGAAATTACAGAAGCAGCGTCATTTCAGGTAAAAGAGATGATGCGCCATAATGAAGAAGAAGGCTCTTTTTTACGCGTAGCTGTTAAAGGCGGCGGATGCAGCGGATTAACTTACGGAATGGGATTCGAAAAAGCCAAAGGCGAAGAGGATGACCTCTATGAGCAGTTCGGAATTCCAGTTCTGATCGCTAAAGAAGATGCCCCGATTCTGCAAGTCACAGTCGTTGATTATAAACAGTCACTGATGGGCGGCGGATTCACAATTGAAAACCCGAATGCCATCGCATCGTGCGGATGCGGAACATCATTCCGTACAGCTAAAAAAGCGGGGACTCCAGAGAATTGTTAAAAGTCGGTGACAACCGGCTTTTTTTGTTGTGGATAAGTCTCTCTTAAACGCATTCATTGGTTGAAATCATAAGGTATTAGGTCTAATATAGAGTATAGATGTTTATCGGTGCGCCAAGGTTTAACCGCTTTGTCGATATTCGATTAAAAAATGACTTGAAGGTGGTTGCGATTGTATTGAAAAGACCGTCAATATTAGTATTAGGAGCAGGTTATGGTGGATTGACCACAGTAGTGAACCTGCAAAAAGTTCTTGGCACAGATGCTGCGGACATAACATTAATCAACAAAAACGAATATCATTACGAAAGCACTTGGCTTCATGAAGCAGCTGCAGGAACAATGCTTCCAGAAGAAGTGCGTTATGACATCAAAGATGTGATCGACAGTGTCAAAGTGAAATTTGTGCAAGCGACTGTTGAAGCGATCGATGTAGTCGGTAAAAAAGTTTCCACGGACAATGGGGAATTTACATACGACTATATTGTCATTGCACTTGGTTTTGAAGGTGAAACATTCGGAATTGAAGGCTTGGATAAATATGCCTTGTCAATTGCCAACGTAAAAGCTGCTCGTTATATCCGTGAACACATTGAATTCCAGTTTGCTACATGGTCTGCAGAACCAGTCAAAGATGATAGCCGCTTGACAATTATTGTTGGCGGAGCTGGATTCACTGGTATTGAATTCCTAGGGGAATTAGCTAACCGCGTCCCTGAACTGTGTAAAGAGTTCGACGTGCCGCGTGAAAAAGTACGTGTAGTCTGCGTTGAGGCTGCTCCGATGGTATTACCTGGTTTCGATCCGGAACTGGTCAATTATGCTGTCGGCCACTTGGAGTCTAAAGGAATTGAATTCTCAATCGGTACACCGGTTGTAGAAGCGACTCCAGAAGGCGTTAAAATAAAAAAAGGCGATGATAAGTTTGAATTCATCAAAGCCGGTACAGTTGTCTGGGCTGCAGGGGTTCGCGGCAACAGATTGATTGAAGCAACTCCGATTGAAAACATGCGTGCTCGTGTGAAAGTTGAAAATGATTTGCGTGCTCCAGGATTTGATGATGTCTTCATCATCGGTGACTGCGCATTGATGATCAACGAAGAAACGAATCGCCCATATCCGCCAACTGCACAAATTGCTATGCAGCAAGGGGAAAGTGTAGCGAAGAACTTGAAAGCTTTGATGAACGATGAAACGACTCTTGAGTTTGTTCCAGATCTAAAAGGAACTGTTTGCTCACTTGGTGATGACGATGCCATCGGTGTTGTATTCGGCAAAAAAGTGACAGGTAAAAGAGCTTCATTCATGAAGAAAATGATTGATAACCGTGCATTGTTCATGATTGGTGGACCGATGCTGGTATTGAAAAAAGGTAAATTCAACGTTCTGTAAGCTGGACGATTTAAAGCTCCCTTAGCGGGGAGCTTTTTTTATATTATCAAGTATTCGGTAGAATTACTGGTGGCTTATCTATTTTTACAGGAGGTGGATTTGTGTGGCACATGCAAAACGCGGCAATGTCTGGCTCGGAGCAGCCGGTCTAGTGGTGAATTCCGACGGGCAATGGCTGGTAGTGAAGAAAAGATATGGCGGACTCAATGGAAAATGGTCACTTCCTGCAGGGTTTGTAAATGGTTCGGAAACTATTGACCAGGCAGTTTTAAGGGAGGTCAAAGAAGAAACGGGGATTGACTGTAATTTGCTCGGTATGATTGGTTTCCGGTCAGGAGTAATCCGTCAGGAAGTCAGTGACAATATGGCAATTTTCTTATTGGAGGCACAAGATGAAGAACAGCCGATTACAGCACAATTGTCAGAGCTGTATAAGGCAGATTGGGTGTCACCGGCTGACTTATCAAAAGATCCAGAGGCATCCGTTATGCTGCACGAAATGGCTTCTTATGTACTTGAAGAAGGTTTGGAGCCGATTGAAAATGTAGATCCAGGAAAAGTTTTTGGTTATTCTGAGTATAAATTATTTTTTAAAAAATAGAGAATATCAAAGAAAAAACGAGTAAATAAAAGAAAAGTATTCTTGTTACCGTTTACATTTACGTTAATTTATTTGCACTTTATAAAGCCTCGTGCTATATTATCAGAATATTACAAACAAGAACAGAAGGAGGTGTTTCGGATGACAATCTTCAAAAAGGCTAAAAACGTCAATCAATGCCCATATTGTTCAGGACAAGGCTATTTTCAACTGCGACTGGGCGGTTCAGAAACGTGCTCCTGCTGTTCGGGTTCGGGAAAAAAATAAAACGATAATTTAGAAGCAATCGGATCAAGTCATGCCGGTTGCTTCTTTTGGTTTGGGGTGGATTTCTGAGAAGGCTGCCTCCGCTTTTCATTGTCCAGACTTCGGCAGCCAGCCCCTCGAGTCGCTTCAGCCTTATCAGAATGGCAAAGGACGCCATTACTGATAAGGATTCCAGCGCTTGTCAGGGCTACACGGCTGCCTCCGCTTTTCCTGGTGTCCAGCTCCAACGGCCAACTCCTCAGGACATAAGCCAACCCAACTATGTGGCAAAGAACGCCACATTGCCGGTCTGTCTTACGCCTGTCGGAGCTGAACGGCCGTTTCCGCTTTTCCAGTATAAGTGACAAAGCGATGAACTCTATTCTGCCGGATTGAAAGCCTTTGTCTTTTCGGGTAAACTGATGAAAGGAATAACGGAGGTTAGAGTTTATGAACAGTTCATTCACTATTGTACAATTGATTATTTCCATGTTGCTTTTTTATGTTATGTTCTTTGGGATTGGCTTTTTGTTGAATATGCTGCTTCGCATGACTTGGCTGATGGCTGTGGTATACCCAATCGTCATCCTGTTGGTCATAGATGACGTTGGCATTTTTGATTATTTCACAAATCCCGGCGAATCCTTCTCGATGCTTGGGAATACCATTACTTCCATGACAGGAAGTGATATCGCTGTTTTGCTGGCTGGCTGGGCAGGGGCAATCACCTCAGGCTTTGTTATGAAAATACTCCGTAAAATGGGTTATCAGATGTTTTAATAAAAATCGCCGATCCGG
>JASLAI010000319.1 GCA_030147225.1 Planococcus sp. (in: firmicutes)
ATGTCTTTGAATTGGCGGTAAACAGAGGCAAAGCGGACATAGGCCACTTCATCAATTGTTGCCAGGCGGTTCATGACCAATTCCCCGACTTCTTCGGATTTGACTTCCGGGTTGCCCGCCCGGCGAAGGTCTTTCTCGATGGTAAAGACGACTTCTTCCAGAACTTCCAAAGATACCGGCCGCTTTTCACACGCACGAATTAAACCGCGCAAAACTTTTTCTCGGCTGAATTCTTCACGCGAGCCATCTTTTTTGACGACAATCAGCGGCATCTCCTCCACTTTCTCGAAAGTGGTAAAGCGATACCCGCATGATTCACATTCTCTGCGCCTTCTGATTGACTTCATTTCATCTATTGGCCGTGAATCAACAACACGTGTGCCGTTATGTTGGCAAGCTGGACATTTCATTTTGACATCTCCCTAAATTCTCTATCTAGTGTATCTAGTATAACAAAAATTCTTCAGTAAAATAGAAAAAGCAGAGGATTTTATCCTCTGCTTTACGTGTTTTTTGTTAAATGGATTATGCTGTTACTGAAACTTTGGATTTTCCAACGCTGACTGGACCCATACCGCGCGGTACTTCTACAAGCTCGCTCGATTTTGAACCTAGTGCTTTTGCGATATAATCCGCTGCAATTGTCGGATCTAAATCGCCGCAAGTGTAAACATCTACACTCGCATAGCCGTGTTCCGGGAAGCTATGAATAGTTAAGTGAGATTCAGAAATGATCACAACTCCGCTGACACCCTGTGGTGCGAATTTGTGAAAAGCTACTTCTCTTACTTCAGCTCCGGACTTCAGTGCTGCATCAACAAAAGTTTGTTCGATAAAATCCATATCGTTTAATTTGTCAAAATCACACTGCCAAAGTTCTGCGATTACGTGACGTCCCATTGTTTCCATGGTTCGTTTTCCCCCTTTGATATCATTTTGGTTTTTGCGCAAAATATTCAAAGTTGACTACCACGGGGGAAAGTTAGTCCAAAGAGGTCCTAACCCTTTAAGCAGTCATGTGAATAAAATTCTTACGCTCCTAATTCCGAAATACAATGTGGAAATTCAGAAGTGGTAGCCGCTTTTCAGCTACGATTCATAGTATAAAACGGATTTATTGTAAATGCAATCATAATATCTTATTAAGCTTGAATTTTTTTCATTAAATTTTCCATAAAAAGCCCCGTTTCTCCATTTACAAACGGAGAAACGGGGCTTTAAGCCTTATTTAGATACCAGTACCATCGCATTTGCAACTTTTTTTGTTAAATCGATTACACGTGCTGAATATCCCCATTCATTGTCATACCAAGCCAGAACTTTCACTTTTCGGTCACCGATTACCATTGTGGACAATCCATCTATAATTGCTGAATTTGGATTGCTGTTGAAATCTACAGAAACCAATGGCTCCATCGTCAAGCTTAAAATGCCTTCCAAACCACTTTCTGAAGCTTCTTCAAAAGCTTGATTAACTTCCTCGATTGTCACTTGTGTTTCCAAGTCGACAACCAGATCAACCAACGATACGTTTGGAGTCGGAACCCGCAATGCCATTCCGTGCAGCTTGCCTTGAAGCTCCGGCATGACTAATGATAGCGCTTTCGCAGCGCCTGTAGAAGTTGGTATAATCGATTGTGCACATGCACGTGCACGGCGAAGATCTTTATGTGGGTTATCCAAATTCTGCTGATCATTTGTGTAGGAATGAATCGTTGTCATCAAACCGTTCTCAATGCCAAACTTGTCATGCAATACTTTTACCACTGGTGCCAAGCAGTTTGTCGTACAGCTGGCATTGGAAATGATATCGTGCTTATCGATATCCAGCTTGTCGTCATTAACTCCCATAACAATTGTGATATCCTCTTTCTTTCCGGGAGCTGTTAATATTACTTTTTTCGCCCCCGCCTCCAGATGCAGGGCTGCTTTGTCCCGAGCATTAAATTTTCCAGTCGCTTCGATCACAATGTCGATGCCCATTTCTTTCCATGGCAGATTCAATGGGTCCCGTTCACTTACCAATTGAACTCGTTTCCCGTTAACAATTAATGCATCTTCTTCTGAAGATACGTCACCAGTGAAGGTGCCGTGATTTGTGTCATACTTAATCAAATGCGCAAGGGTTTCAGCAGGATAAGTGGCATTGACTGCCGTAATCGTGACATCATCCATCATTATCGCCTGTCTGAAAACCATACGGCCAATACGGCCAAATCCGTTAATTGCAATAGAAACTGTCATGTAGGAGTCCTCCATTTATAATTAAGTTATACTGATGTTTTTAATTTCTTATATAGTATAACACAATTAGCCATTTAGAGAACCTTATAAGCAGGATATCTTTTTATTCTTTTTCTGGACTGACTTGCCATTTTTCTAATATGCGGTTCAGTTGCCATTTTGTTTCATCCAAGGTTCCGTTGTTGTAGATAACGGCATCTGCACCATCTTCTTTTACAGACATCGGCAATTGCGAACTGATCCGTGATCGAGCCTCTTTTTCCGAAAAACCATTTCGCTCAACTAAGCGGTTAAATTGATTTTCCTCTGTGACGCTGACAACCAGAATTTTATCCACAAGATGCTGCAAACGGCTTTCAAACAACAATGGGATATCCATGATAATCGTCTTGTATCCTTGCGCCAAAAAGTCACGGCGCTGATGAAGCATTTCCTGGCGGATTGCCGGATGGATAATATCGTTTAGAACTTTTCGGCTTGCGGGATCATTAAAGATGATCTCTCCCACTTTCGCTCGATCCATCGTTCCATCTTCACGTATCACCTTTGGTCCGAAAGCCTTGGCAATTTCCGCCAAGGTTTCAGATTCCGGTTCTACTACCTGACGTGCCACAAGATCCGCATCGATAATCGGAAAACCTGATTTTTTCAGCATTTCAGATACTGTACTTTTACCACTGGCAATACTGCCCGTTAATCCAATGATCATCATCCGTCCTCATTTCTGGCAGCTAGGGCAATACACGGACGCCCGTCCACCGATTTTCAAGGTTTTTGTCATCGTGCCGCAATCCAGGCATTGTTTTTTTCCATACATTCCGAAACGATTTTGCATACTGCCCGATTCCCCGTTGACGTTTCGGTAATCCGAAATCGTGCTGCCTCCTGCATCAATGCTTTCCAGCAACACGGCAACAATAGCTTCAAATAATTCCACTTTGCGCTTCCGGCTGATCCGGCCGGCTGAACGCTTCGGATGGATTTTCATTTTGAAAAGCGCTTCTGTTGCATAAATATTGCCGCAGCCTGAAATAACCTGCCCGTCCATGATGACTTCCTTGATTGGCTTGTTCTTGTATTTTGGACTTTCAGCCATCAACAGAAAATGGTCAAGTGCCACTGCTTCAAAAGGCTCTGGCGCCATCAGCAGCAAGGGCGGAAAATCTGCTTCTTCCTCCAATACCCTCATCTCGCCGAAGCGACGGATATCTGAGAATGCCAGTAATTTGCCATCACTTAATGTCAGCACCACGTGAACGTGGCGACGGAATTTATCTTCCGGAATGGACTGGAGCTGGTCAATATAGAACCAAGCTCCGGACATCCCTAAATGATTGACCAATAAAAATTCATGTTCTTTTCTTAAAGTGAAGTAAATATATTTACTGCGCCGTTCGACACGGATGATTTGTGCCCCGACCAGATGCTCAATGAAAAGGTCGGCATCCATCCGTTTAATGATCGCTTCTTTGCCATTTGTTTTGGACGTGCGGATCGTATCCGACACCGCTACTGCCTCAATCTTTTTCCCAATGGAAACGGGGCGGATCTGCCGAACGACACCTTCCACTTCTGGAAGTTCAGGCATATCGTTGCCCTCCTATCATTTAGTATCGTACCAGGTTGCGCCGTGTGCAATGTCCACTTTCAATGGAACGCTTAGCTTAACTGCATTCTCCATGACCTCAGGCACCAGCTTCATCAGCTGATCGAGTTCCTCAGGCGGCGCTTCAAAAATCAATTCATCGTGTACTTGCAACAGCATGCGTGTCTGCATGTCTTCACGTTCCAAAGCGGCATCCATGTCAATCATCGCTTTTTTAATGATATCGGCTGCACTGCCCTGGATCGGCGTATTCATTGCTGTACGCTCTGCAAAGCTGCGCAAGTTAAAGTTAGAGCTGGTGATGTCCGGCAAATAACGGCGACGGTTCATCAAAGTCGTGACAAAACCATCACGTTTAGCATCCGCCACAATAGTGGTCATATAGCTTTTAACCCCTGGAAAGCTTGCAAAATAACGGTCGATAAATGCCGCTGCTTCTTTGCGTGTAATATTTAAGTTTTGAGACAATCCGTAATCGCTAATGCCATAGACGATTCCGAAGTTGACAGCTTTTGCTGCACGGCGCATATCCCCCGTCACTTGTTCTGCAGGCACATGAAAAACATCGCTTGCTGTTGTGGTATGGATATCACGGTCGTCCTTAAAAGCTTGGACCAAACGTTCATCTTCTGACATATCCGCGAGCACGCGCAATTCAATTTGTGAATAATCGGCAGCTACCATCACCCAACCAGGTTCTGAAGGAACAAAAGCCTTGCGGATCTTGCGCCCTTCTTCAAGACGGACTGGAATGTTCTGCAGGTTCGGGTTGGTCGAACTGAGTCGGCCTGTCGTCGTGAGTGCCTGCTGGAAGCGCGTATGAACTTTTCCGTCTTTATGAATCTCTTTCAATAAACCTTCTATATAAGTAGACAATAGTTTGCCAAGCTGTCGATACAGTAAAATGTGGGAAATGATTTCATGCTGGCCTTCCAGTTTTTCCAGAACATCCGCTGCTGTCGAATAGCCTGTTTTGGTTTTCTTTAACGCTGGCAAGCCGAGGTTTTCAAATAACACCACTCCCAATTGTTTAGGGGAATTGATATTGAATTCCTGCCCTGCAAGCCCGTAAATATCCGACTCGATTTTCTCCAGCTTATGGGACAATTCTTTGCCCATTTCGGATAATTGATTGCGGTCAACCATAACACCGAGAGATTCCATTTGCCCTAGCACCGTTGCCAATGGCAGCTCCAATTTATCGTAAAGATCAAATTGTTCATTCTCTTCAAGCTTTTCCATAACAAGCGGACGAACCTTCCAGATGGTGCGCGCTTTTCTCGCAATATGCTCGTGTAGAATTTGGTCTTCAGGCACTTTCTTTTTGGCGCCTTTTCCATAAATTTGTTCATTTGTCGATATATCGGTATAACCGTATTCTTGAACGATGCTGGCCATGTCTGTATAGGTCAGTGAAGGGTTGACGATATACGCCCCAAGCATCAAATCAAAGTCAACACCTTTTAATTCAATGCCGAAACGAAGAAATGCTGCTGTCGCCGCTTTAGAATCTGCCATGAACTTCTTAGTTGAGGGATCTTTGAACCAGGCGCGGAACTCTTTCGACTGATCAACGACATCCATCGGAATCACATATGTTTCCGTTTCAGTGGCCAAAGACACTCCCAATAGATCACAGCTATGGTAATGTTCATCATACAATTCCAGATGAACTGCCATCTCGTCTTTTAATATAGAAGGATCGATGCTTGTGAGTACTTCGAACATTAATTCTTCTTTAACGGTTTCTTCCGCAGTGTATTCCATTTTCTCCAGTAAAGATTTAAACGCCAGTTCATTCCACACCTTCACCAGCTCGTCCTGATCGGGTCCTGCATAGCTCAGTTCGTCGATGCTGATGTCAATCGGTGCATTGCGCTCGATCGTCGCCAATTGCTTGCTGATGTACGCCAGGTCTTCATTGGCAACCAATTTTTCTTTCATCTTGCCTTTTTGTTGTTCAATAGCTTCATAAACACCTTCAACGGAGCCATGTGCGGCCAGTAATTTCAATGCGGTTTTTTCGCCTACCCCTGGAACACCTGGAATATTATCGGAAGCATCCCCCATCAAACCTTTCATATCAATGATTTGATTTGGAGTCAGACCGTATTTTTCCTGAATATGTTCAACTGTATACTTCTCGATATCGGTGATGCCTTTCCGCGTGATATAAACCGTCGTCGAAGGCGAAGCCAATTGCGTCAAATCTTTATCTCCAGAAATGACCACGACTTCGTCGCCCTCCCGCTCCGCTTCAAGACTCAAAGTTCCGATAATGTCATCCGCTTCGTAGTTTTCTAGTTCGTATCGCTTGATGCGGTAAGCATCGATTAATTTTCGTAAATAAGGAAATTGTTCCGACAGCTCAGGCGGCGTCTTTTGCCGTCCGCCTTTGTATTCGCTAAAGGTCTTATGTCGGAAAGTCGTTTTCCCCGCGTCAAAAGCCACAATCATATGCGTTGGCTTTTCTTCATCCAGTATCTTTTGGAGCATCATCGTGAATCCGTATACCGCATTTGTATGAATGCCGTTTTCATTGGTCAACAGCGGCAAGGCGAAAAACGCACGATACGCCAAACTGTTCCCATCTAATAAAAGTATTTTCTTTGCCACAAAATTACCCCTCTCCATAAAAAAAGCCGTCATTCCCTTTATTTTACCACGCGGGCAAATAGAAGAGAAATAACGGCCATGGCCTTAGTTGAAATTACCGGATAGAATATCCGCGTATGGTGAATCCGATGGCAGAATAATTACCGTGTCATCACCGATTGTTTTTTTATAGGATTCCAGCGAGCGGTAGAGCTCATAGAATTCCGGATCTTTCGAGAATGATTCATTGTAGATTTTAGCAGCTTCTGATTCTCCGTCTGCTTGAATCAATGCAGCCTCTTTCCGAGCAGTTGCAATCACTTCCTGCGCTTCACGGTCAGCTTGCGCTTCAATTTCTTGTTTTTTTGCATCTCCTTGGGACAGGTAATCCTGAGCTGTGGACTCACGCTCTGAAATCATTCGCGTATAGACCGACTGCTCGTTTTCTTCCGGCAGATCCGTTCGTTTAATACGGACGTCCATGACCTGGATGCCGTATTGGTCTGTTTCCAAAAGTTCGTTTACTTTTGCCGTAACATTATCATTCAGGCTGCCCCGAGATGAATTTTCATCGTTGATAATTTCGTCGTAATCCAGTTGACCGAGCTCTGTCCGCACGACGAAATAAATAAATTCTTCCATCCGTGATTCGGCATTGACGATTGTCCCAGCATTTGAAATCAGATCAAGCGGATTCACTACATGCCATACTGCATAATTGTCAATAATGATGCGTTTTTTGTCTTTCGTGTTGATTTCTGCTTCAGAAACATCGTAAGTCATCTGGTAGTTTGGCAAAGTCGTAACACTTTGGATAAAAGGCACTTTCATTTTGATGCCCGGTTCCTCCTGAATTTTCACCACTTCCCCGAATTGGCGGACGACTCTGTATTCATTTTCTTTCACTACATAAACATTTGTCAGGAGAATCAGCAGCAGCGCAAAGGCCACAACCATGCCGACAATCAATTTCCAGTATTTCTTGAAATCAATGGGATCTTTCGGCTCTTTTCTCTTTTTAGGCATTTCATAAGGATTGTATTTTTTTGCTTCGCCTAAGGGTTTATTCGGTTCCATTAGTTGCCGCCCCCTTCTTCTTCAGTTTCAGCCGCTGGTGGAACGGCTGTTTGCAGCCCGTCTAGCGGAAGGTATTTCATCGTACCGCCTTCATCGTTCATGATGTACAATTTAGCATTCGGCAGGACTGATTCGAGCGTTTCCATGATAATCCGCTGCTTAGTAACTTCCGGATTGTTTTCATATTCCAAGTACAGTTTGTCAAATAACGCAACATCTCCTGTTGCCTGTTGAACCCGTGATACTTTCTGTCCTTCTGCACGTGAGTTGATTGCTGCTTTTTCTCCTAGAGCTTCATTGCGCTTCTGGTTTTCGTATTTTCTGGCTTCGTTGATTTTTGTATTCATCGTTTCTCGGGCATCGGTTACGTTCGTGAACGCCGCGCGCACTTCTTCATTCGGCAGCTCTACATCTTGGAGTTTGACAGCTAGCACCGTGATGCCGATATCATACTTTTCCACTAGCGAGGCCAGTAAATCGCGCGTTTCCGCTTCAATTTCCGCTTTACCGGAAGTAAGCGCATCATCGATGAGCGAACTGCCGATAATGGAACGGATGGATGCAGATGTTGCATCATGCAAAATATCCTGCGGTGCCTCTGCGTTAAATAAGTATTTTTTTGGATCGGTGATTTTCCACTGTACTACTAAATCTGTCAGAACAATGTTCTCATCTCCAGTAATCATTTTGGTTTCC
>JASLAI010000005.1 GCA_030147225.1 Planococcus sp. (in: firmicutes)
CAAAGTCCACACGCCAAACCGTCCGCACTTTGTCGACCACCGCTGTATTCGCTGCACAAAAACTTGAAAAGTCATGCGTGCCAATCAAAGCCTGCGCCGCCGCTCGCATGGCTTCTACATCAAGCGGCTGCTTAACGTGAACCATGTAATTGCGGGTGAACGGACTGATGATCTGGCTGCGGTCCCATTTATAGCGGTAAGTCTTCCCTGTTGTGTGATAGCGGGCATGAAAAGAATCATCCACCTCTTCAATCGAGTTAACCCGGATGTCTTCCGGCAACAGCACGTTCAGAGCCTTCAGCCAGCCGCTCATAGGTATGGAGAACTCCGTATCGAAGTGGATGACTTGCCCGGTTGCATGGACTTTAGCATCTGTCCGTCCACTCGCCACTACTTGGGTGACTTTTCCTTTATGAATGGTTTTCAACACGTTCATTAACTCAAGTTGAACTGTACGGGAATCGGGCTGCACTTGATAACCTGCAAAACCGGAACCGTCATAAGCAATTGTTGCTTTTAGTCGTTTCATAATTTCTCTCCTTATATCCGGAAATACCAAAGCATTCCCGCAAGCCCGACAAGAACCAGCAGGCTCAGGCTGTCCACAAAACGCCAAGCTAATTGACGATATCGTGTTCTGCCTTCGCCTCCCCGGTAACCGCGAACTTCCATTGCTGTAGCCAAGTCCTCCGCCCGTTTAAAGGCACTAACGAACAACGGGATCAGTAAGGGCACAACTGCCTTGATGCGCTCTTTCATAGGCCCTGAGCCTATGTCTGAGCCTCTGGCCATCTGCGCTTTGAGAATCTTTCCGGTTTCATCCATTAAGGTAGGAATAAACCGCAAAGAAATAGACATCATCAAGGCAAGCTCATGAACTGGCAGCTTGATGCGCTTGAATGGACCGAGCAGCACTTCTATACCATCCGTGATCGAAATTGGTGAAGTTGTCAATGTCAGGATGCTAGTTATGAACACCAATACCAGGAAACGGATTGAGATGAATATCCCTTGCCGCAGTCCTTCTTCATATATTTCGATGAACCCGAAATTCACCAAAAGATCGCCTTCCCGCGTAAAGAAAATATGCAATAAAAAAGTGAATATCAATAAAATAAAGACCGGTTTCAATCCGTTTATTAAGAAATACAAGCGGATTTTAGAAAGAAATACCACCAACAACGTGAATCCCAGCAAAATACCGTACGTCACTGCGCTATTAGCGATAAAAACGATGGCAATAAAAAAGAACACAAACAAAATTTTGGCGCGCGGATCCATTCGGTGAATGATGGAATTGCCAGGAATAAATCGGCCAAAAATCATTTTCTCCATCATTCGGAATCACGTCCTTCCGACAGAGCTACTGCAATATTTTTCGCCAATGCTTCTTCTGTCAATGAAATGACATCGAGCTTGATGCCCATTTTTTCCTCGAATTTCTGCTGCAAGCGAATCGTCCGCGGCGGCTCCAGGCGGTAGTCCAGCAACTGTTCCTCATTTGAAAAAATTTCTGCAGGCTCGCCCGTAACCACACAACGACCATTATGCATAATAGCGACATTATCCGCATAACGCGCCGCGTCTTCCATACTGTGTGTCACCAGCACGGTCGTCAGGCCTTTTTGAATATGCAGCTGATGGAACAGGTCCATAATTTCACGTCGTCCGCGTGGATCAAGCCCTGCCGTCGGTTCATCCAGGACCAATACATCCGGTTCCATCGCCAGCACACCAGCAATTGCCACACGGCGCATCTGCCCGCCGGACAGATCGAAAGGCGACTTCGCCAATACCTCTGGCGGCAAGCCCAGCTGCTCAACCAGTTCATGCGCACGGCGGCTCGCTTCTTCTTCAGAAACCCCGTAATTCATAGGTCCGAACATAATATCCTTTAAAACGGTCTCATCAAATAATTGCTGTTCAGGAAATTGAAAAACAATGCCGACCTGGCGTCTGACATCACGCAAATTCTTCGCCTTTACGCCTGCTTCAATTTTCCGCTCACCGATTAGGACAGACCCTTCTGTCGGCTTTAACAAGGCATTCAGATGCTGAAGGACCGTTGATTTGCCGGAGCCCGTATGGCCAATGATTGCCGTATAGGAGCCAGAAGGGATATGCAGCGATACATTGGTCAACGCCCGCTTTTCGAACGGCGTATCTTTTGCGTAGCTGTATCCTACTTCCCGGAGTAAAATGTCCATAGTTCATCCACCAATTCATCTTCTGTCATATGTTCCCCTTGCAACTCAACTCCAGCTTCCCTCAGCAAATGCGTCATGCGCATTGAAAACGGCAAGTCCAAGCCCAAAGTCGTCAGTTCATTACCGGAAAGAAAAACAGCTTCCGGCGTTCCTTCCAATTGCTTCTGGCCTGCATTCATTACAAGGATGCGGTCAGCCAATGCAGCTTCTTCCAAATCATGCGTAATCGAGATCACCGTTAGGCCTGTCGCTTCCCGGAGTTCACGAATGGTCTCAATCACTTCCATACGTCCTTGCGGGTCAAGCATGGATGTTGCTTCGTCCAAAATTAACAGTCGCGGACGCAATGCGAGAGCACCTGCTATCGCTACACGCTGTTTTTGACCACCAGACAAATGGTGAGGTTCATGATCGAGATAAGCGTCCATTTTGACTTGATGCAGTGATTCTTTGACACGCAGCACCATTTCTTCATGCGGCACGCCATTGTTTTCCAGCGCAAAGGCCACATCGTCCTGAACCGTCGCTCCTACAAACTGATTGTCCGGATTTTGGAAGACCATGCCCATTTGCGACCGGATATCCCATAAGCTATCTTCAGCCATTAATTTGCCCATTGCTATTACCTTGCCGGTTTGTGGAAACAACAAACCATTCATCAATTTGGCAATGGTCGACTTTCCTGAACCGTTATGGCCCACTAAGGCAATCCATTCTCCGTCTTGAATCGAGAAGGATAAATCCTGCACGGCCGGTTTTACCGACTCGTCTTCTGGCGTATATGTAAATGTCACATTTTCGAATGACAGTATAATCGAATTCATCTCAGCTGACCTCCTCTTGCACTTGCTTGGCTATTCTCTACTCTACTGGTTTTCAACAGCTTTTGTAAAACGTAAAATAAATAAAAAAAGCGCGCACCTCATTCAGAGAAATGCGCTTTTCTGTCTCTATGGCTTCCCCGGTTGCTTAAGCCAGGGTTGAATGAGGTGCGTAGAGCTAGACGAGACGCCGCCTTTCGGCTCGCTCATCATAACACTCAGCTTTTCATATTGTCGTATAAATCATAATGCTAAAAGAAGAGGGCTATAAACCCCCTTCGATTGATTAAACCAATTCGATAATAACGATAGGTGCGCCATCTCCGCGACGAGGCCCCATTTTCATAATGCGAGTGTAACCGCCTTGACGGTCAGCGTAACGTGGTGCAACATCATCAAACAATTTCTGCAAAGCATAAGTTGTTGTTTCGTTGCCTTCAGCGTCTGCAGTTGTTACCAACTCACGGCGCATCCATGCTGCTGCTTTACGGCGAGCGTGAAGATCTCCACGTTTACCAAGCGTAATCATTTTTTCTACAGTCGAACGCACTTCTTTCGCACGAGCTTCAGTCGTTTGAATGCGTTCATGTACGATTAAGTCTGTTGTAAGGTCACGTAATAGTGCTTTACGTTGAGAACTTGTACGTTGAAGCTTTCTCATTGAAGTTTCCCTCCTTTGTTGAATAGTTCGGATCCGATCTCAACACTCAGTCTTCTTTACGAAGTCCAAGCCCTAAATCTTCCAACTTCACTTTAACTTCTTCAAGTGATTTGCGTCCGAGGTTGCGTACTTTCATCATGTCGTCTTCCGACTTGCTTGCCAGTTCGTGTACCGTGTTGATACCCGCACGTTTTAAGCAGTTGTAAGATCGAACCGAAAGATCAAGTTCTTCGATAGTCATCTCTAATACTTTCTCTTTTTGGTCTTCTTCTTTTTCAACCATGATTTCAGCAGTTTGTGCCTCATCTGTTAATCCCACGAAGATATTTAAATGCTCAGTAAAAATCTTTGCGCCAAGCGCAATTGCCTCTTTTGGACCAATGCTTCCATCTGTCCATACATCAAGAGATAATTTGTCGAAATGAGCCAGTTGACCCACACGAGTGTTTTCCACTTGGAAATTAACGCGTGAAACTGGAGTGTAAATAGAGTCAATCGGGATAACGCCAATTGGTAGATCTTCACGTTTGTTCTGATCTGCACGGGCATATCCACGGCCTCTGTTCGCATACATGCGCATACGCAAGTGGCCATTTTTAGCGATTGTTGCAATATATAGATCCGGATTCAGAATTTCCACGTCACTATCGTGCGTGATATCTGCAGCCGTAACCGTTCCATCACCTTTTACGTCAATTTCAATGACTTTTTCTTCGTCAGAGTAAATTTTCAAAGCCAGCTTCTTGATATTCAAAATAATGGTTGCTACATCTTCTTCAACACCTTCGACAGTGGAGAATTCGTGCAGAACGCCATCAATTTGAATTGAAGTAACAGCTGCGCCAGGTAAAGATGAAAGTAAGATTCGACGTAAGGAGTTTCCTAAAGTGGTTCCATATCCACGCTCAAGAGGTTCAACAACAAATTTTCCGAACTTGGAATTGCTGTCGATCTCAACCGTTTCAATCTTTGGTTTTTCTATTTCGAGCATTCAGTTTACCCTCCTTCAAAACGTCGGTTTTTTTTCGCTTCATCAAGAATTCGATAGTCACAGACTTTCGCTACGATTCAGAACCCATCCAGTAAGTCGTGATGTTCAAAAATCCCATTCAGATTAACGATTATACGCGACGGCGTTTTGGCGGACGGCAACCGTTGTGAGGTACTGGAGTTACATCTTTGATAGCTGTAACTTCTAGTCCGGCAGCTTGAAGTGCACGGATAGCAGCTTCACGACCTGAACCTGGACCTTTAACTGTAACTTCTAGAGTTTTAAGACCGTGTTCGATTGATGTTTTAGCAGCAGTTTCAGCAGCCATTTGAGCAGCGAAAGGAGTAGATTTACGTGAACCTCTAAATCCTAGAGCTCCTGCACTTGACCATGAAACAGCGTTACCCTGCATGTCAGTGATAGTAACGATTGTATTATTGAATGTTGAGCGGATGTGAGCAATACCAGATTCGATATTCTTTTTCACACGACGCTTACGAGTTTGTTGTTTACGTGCCATGTTAAGAAGAAACCTCCTTTACTGATTATTTTTTCTTGTTAGCTACAGTTTTACGAGGACCTTTACGCGTACGCGCATTGTTCTTCGTATTTTGACCGCGGACCGGTAGTCCACGACGATGACGGATCCCTCTGAAGCTAGCAATTTCCATCAAACGTTTGATGTTCATTGAAACTTCACGGCGAAGGTCACCTTCAATTTTGTATTGATCTAATTGTTCACGGATATTGTTCAACTCGTCTTCTGTAAGATCACGAACTCGTGTATCTTCAGAGATACCAGCACTAGAAAGAACTTTCTGTGCAGTTGTTTTACCAACACCGAAAATGTATGTTAATGAAATAACAACGCGTTTGTCGCGTGGAATGTCAACACCAGCAATACGTGCCATGTGTGCCATGCACCTCCTTCATTTTAGCCTTGTCTTTGTTTGTGTTTCGGATTTTCACAGATTACCATTACTTTACCGTTTCTGCGAATAACTTTACATTTTTCGCAGATCGGTTTTACAGATGGTCTCACTTTCATCTAACCCAACCTCCTTAGTAGTCCGGAGTGCAAAAGATTATTTAAAACGGTATGTGATACGACCGCGTGTTAAATCGTAAGGAGAGAGTTCCACTGTAACTTTATCTCCTGGCAGAATGCGGATGAAGTGCATGCGGATCTTGCCAGATACATGCGCAAGAATCGTATGGCCGTTTTCCAATTCCACTTTAAACATCGCGTTAGGCAAAGTCTCAACGACAGTTCCTTCGATTTCAATTACATCGTCTTTCGCCATCGACCCAGTCTCCCTTCTGTATACAAGTCAGCCCTCATCTTCAAACAGTAAATGCTGATTGAATAATTTTTTATTCATTCACCAGGATTGCATGAGTGACATATAAAAGACATCTTCCGAGTTCCGCTTCCCGCGACTTAGCAGGTCGGGATGATCCGGTCAAGCTCTACAGCCTCACGTATCCTCGAGCGCCCGGACTGCTTAGGATGAGTTCCAAACCCGTTACACAGATGCTTCCACGAAACCCATTATACTATTTCCAGTGCTGAATTGCACGGTTCAGACAAGGTCTGGAGCAAACGGCACCTGCTTTCATATAACAAGGCATCAAGCTTTTGCAGCTCTCGAAAATTCATATCTCCGGTGCTCCTTAAAGCCGCATGGAGGCAACTAACTGCGCCCGGCGCCGGGGATTATCCTCGGTCGCCCTTTAGAAGAGCATCAATGTCAGCAAATACTTTTTGAATGTCCTGCTGTCCATTTATATTTTCCAGCACACCTTTGCTTCCGTAAAAGTCAAGAAGTGGCTGTGTTTGTTCCATATTAACTTCAAGACGGTTCTTGACGGTTTCAGGCTTGTCATCTTCACGCTGGTAGAGTTCCCCGCCATCTTTGTCGCATACGCCAGCAACTTGCGGCGGATTGAACACAGTATGGTAAGCAGTTCCACAAACTTTACAGATCCAGCGGCCAGTCAAACGTGCAATCAATTCATCTTGTTCAACTTTAATATTTACGACATGCTCGATTCTTTTGCCGATATCGGCAAGAAGAGATTCTAGAGCTTCAGCTTGAGGGACTGTTCTGGGAAAGCCATCTAATAGAAAGCCATCTTCACAATCCGATTTGCTAAGGCGCTCACGGACGATACCGATAGTCACTTCATCAGGCACCAAAGCACCTTGATCCATGAACGATTTTGCTTTCAAGCCCAGTTCCGTTCCACCTTTGATGGCTGCGCGGAACATATCACCTGTAGAAATATGAGGGATGTCGTACTTCTCAACAATTTTGTCTGCCTGCGTGCCTTTTCCGGCTCCCGGCAGACCCATTAATACGATATTCATACGGAGTGCCCCCTCAGACAAGCGGTTAAGGAACGTTCTCACGTTCCCACCACAATTCTCTTATTTCAT
>JASLAI010000013.1 GCA_030147225.1 Planococcus sp. (in: firmicutes)
ATTGCTAATGCTTTCGGTGTCAGAAAGTTTGGCGGGTCCAGGGCAGGCCTTTGGGGCAGTACAATCGGCCTTATTATAGGTCCGTTTGTCCTTCCAATCGTCGGCATCTTGATTGGTCCATTTCTTGGAGCAATCATTGCAGAAATCCTCTTCAATAAATCATCATTGAAGAAATCGATTTTATCGGGTATCGGTTCGGTCGTCGGGTTTATCACGTCCGTCTTTACTAAAGGAATTATTCAAGTTGTCATGGTTATTATTTTCTTTTTCACGATTTAATTCAGCCTCATGTTTTTATGCCACGAGCTGCTAAATCAGGATAAATCAGTCAAAGGTCTGAATAAAAGTATTTGCCGTGCATTATGTTTGTAACGCTCTGAAAACTTTGATAGGCTAAGAAGGTAGACCAATAGACTCAAGGAGGAATTTAATCATGGCATATGAATTACCAGAATTACCTTACGCGTATGACGCACTTGAACCACACATCGACAAAGAAACGATGAATATTCACCACACAAAACACCATAACACTTACATTACAAATGTAAATGCGGCTTTAGAAGGCCACGACGATCTTGCTTCAAAATCAATAGAAGAATTGATTTCTGACTTGAACGCAGTTCCTGAAGACATCCGTACTGCGGTTCGCAACAACGGCGGTGGACATGCAAACCACTCCTTGTTCTGGAAGCTATTGTCTCCAAGCGGTGGCGGCAATCCGACAGGAGCTGTTGGCGAAGCAATCAACAGCAAGTTCGGAAGCTTTGACGAATTCAAAGAAAAATTCGCAGCTGCCGGCAAAACACGTTTCGGTTCAGGCTGGGCTTGGCTAGTTCTTTCAAATGGAGAACTTGAAGTAACTTCAACTCCTAACCAGGACTCTCCTTTAATGGAAGGCAAAACACCTTTGCTTGGACTTGATGTTTGGGAGCATGCATACTACTTGAAATATCAAAACAAACGTCCGGATTACATTGAAGCATTCTGGAACGTTGTAAACTGGGAAGAAGTTTCAAACCGTTACGAAACTGCGAAATAATTGTCAATAATTGAAACTTTACACACACTTTTTCGTCTGAAAAAGTGTGTGTTTTTTTGTTATGATGATATACTGTTAAATGGATATTTTTTTGCGAAAGGAGCAAACCCCTCATGAAACCGCCTCAAAAAAGACGCGTTTCGCTTGCAAGAGTGAAATTGCAGTCCAACACTGTCTTTCGGATGAATATCCTCTTTTTCACGATCTTCTTATTGTTTTCTGTACTGATTCTTCGCTTGGGATTTCTTCAGATTGTTAAAGGAGAAGACTACGCGCGTGCCATTGCAAGGACTGAAGAAGTTCCTGTCAATACCAGCGTGCCAAGAGGACGCATCTTTGACAGCGAAGGACGGGTCCAGGTAGAAAATACACCTGTCAACGCCATAACCTATACGGCCATGCAGACGACCAAAAGAGAAGAAATGATGACTGTGGCAAAAGAGCTGGCCAAATTGATCGAAAAAGACGATGCTAAAGTGACACTCCGGGATAAACAGGACTTTTATATACAATTGAACACCGAAAGTGCCAATAGTAAAGTGACGGATGATGAAAAAGCGGCCATTGCAGCTGAAGACATTCTTGAAAAGGAAAAGCAACGCAAGCTTGATGCATTGGTCAGAGAAAGAATAACCGAAGAAGAGCTGGCCAGTTTAACTGCTGAAGATCTCGAAGTTCTAGCGATTTACCGGGAAATGACGTCTGGCTATGCACTGGCTCCTCAGATGATCAAAAACGATGGCGTAACTGATGAAGAGTTCGCGCGCGTTTCGGAACGTCTGACTGATCCTAATTTAAAAGGCGTTAATACTGTGACTGATTGGAAACGGGTTAAATCGAGCGACTTAACGATTCTGGGAAGCACCACTACTCCGGAAACAGGAATTCCTGCGAATAAGCTTGACTATTATTTAGCTCGCGATTACTCAAGAAATGATCGCGTCGGCACCAGCTTTTTGGAACAGCAGTATGAAGAAGTGCTGCAGGGCCAAAAATCAGTTGTCAAAAATGTCACAGACGGCAGAGGCAGTGTCATCGAAACCATTCCTGTAGATGACGGAAAGGCTGGTAAAGATCTCGTTCTCTCAATCGACAGTGAACTGCAGAGTGAACTGGAAAAAATCGTAGAAAACAAATTGCTTCAGCTGAAAGCCGGACCAAGTTCCAAATTGGTAAAAGACGCCTACCTTGTAATGATGGACCCTAAGACCGGCGAAGTTCTTTCTATGGTAGGAAAGCGTTTAGGAAAAGATGAAAATGGCAATCAAATCATTAATGATTATGCTTTTGGGACCTTTACGGCATCCCATGAAATGGGATCGACTATCAAAGGGGCGACATTGTTGACGGGCTATGCACAGGATGCAGTGGAAATGGGCGAAGTTCAAATAGATGAACCGCTGAAATTTGCCGGAACATCTCAAAAGAATTCCATATTCAACACTCAATTATTCAACCGCATTCCAATGACGGATTTAATGGCTATTGAGCGTTCTTCCAACGTTTATATGTTTAAAATTGCGATGAAGATTGCGGAAGCAGAGTATCAATATAATCGTGGTCTTTACGTACCGCCGGAAAGTTTCGCTACAATGCGCAATTCATTTGCGCAATTTGGCCTCGGTGTCCAAACTGGGATCGATCTGCCGAACGAAGCGACAGGTTATCTCGGTGGAACATCTCCTGGGAGCATGCTTCTCGATTTAGCCATCGGCCAATTTGATACTTATACGCCGCTGCAATTGGCACAATATATTTCAACAATTGCCAACGATGGATACCGGATGGAGCCTCACGTCGTCAAGGAGATTCGGGAAGCTTCAAGAGACGGGGAAAGCCTTGGACCAATTGAGACCATTATCAAACCTAAAATTTTAAACCGCATCAATAATACACAGGAAGAAATCGAGCAAGTGCAAAAAGGAATGCGTAATGTGTATATCGGAAGCTCAGGATCTGCGCGTGCGCAATTCAGTGATGCTCCTTATGCCGCTGCCGGCAAGACCGGAACAGCCGAAGTGTATTTCTTCGAAAAAGATCATGAGATGAACGGTCAATATGCCATCAATATCGCGCATGTTGG
>JASLAI010000031.1 GCA_030147225.1 Planococcus sp. (in: firmicutes)
CGCTCAACATCTTCCGGCGCGATGGAAACCATACGGATGTCCAATGTTTCAGACAGTTCCAGCAGTGAAGCGTTCGGCAGGCCGCTTGTCAGGAAAGCCGCGTCAATCTGCCCGGCGCGAAGGCCGTCCGCCGCTTCTGCGTAACCCAAGTAATCTACTTTGATATCGTCATAAGTGATGCCATAGCCTTCAAGCAGCATACGCGCATTCACTTCCACGCCGGAGTTCTGGTCGCCTACTGCGATTCGCTTGCCGCGCAGGTCTTCAAAAGTTTCGATGCCTGAATCCGCAGTGGTAACGATTTGAACATAGTTTGGATACAAAGCAGCGATTTGGCTGATTTTATCTGAAGGCTCTGTAAAGCCTTCTGTTCCTTCAACTGCCTGGCTGACAACATCACTCATGGTGAATGCCATTTCAATTTTGTCTTCTTTGATCAGGTTGACGTTTTCAACTGATGCTCCGGTTGTCTGAGTTCTTGAATTGACGCCATATTCCGAACTGTAGGTATCAGCTAGTGTAGAGCCAATGATATTATAAGGACCAGATGCTCCACCAGTAGCGATGGTCACAATATTCGACTCTAATCCATCAGCGGCTCCACCTCCGCCTTCTTCTGTACTTGTAGTGGCATTGTCTTCTCCACAAGCTGCCAGTATCATACTGCCAGCAACGGCTAAAGAGAAAACGCTTACTTTCATTTTCTTCATGTCTCTACCCCCTAGGTTTTTTCTCATTATACCGAAATTATGCATAAATTAATAGATAGCATTCTTTTTTTTCTGATTAATTAAACATTTATAGGGAGTAGAACTTACAATTTATTGCATAAACCTCTCATTTTTTCTTCTATTCTCCCCATGCATTTACTTGTTGACAATTTCTTGAAACAGGCATAGAGTAGGCTCATATTTCAGATTTATAGATAAGGAAGTGTCCTGATGCGTTCCTGGAAGAAGAAGCGGATTACTGTTTCTCCGCCTTTGTTGATCTCCGGCAGTTTTCTATTTTTGATTATGACAGGCACTTTGCTGCTGAAGCTGCCTTTCGCGACAACGCGTCCGATTTCCTGGACCGATGCCTTATTCACTGCCACATCCGCTACGACGGTTACAGGACTTAGCGTCTTTGACCCAGGCACTGTACTCACTGGTTTTGGTGAACTGGTTCTCCTTGTATTGATTCAATGTGGAGGCTTGGGTTTAATGACTTTCGCTGTGGCTATCCTTATCTTGTTCCGCAAAAAAGTGGGTCTGCAAAGCCGCGTCTACCTGCAGGAATCGCTGACACAAAATACAGTCGGCGGCATCGTTAGGCTCGTCAAATTGATTTTGACATTCGCTTTAACGGTTGAAGCCATCGCCACCGTCCTATTGACGATTTACTGGATACCGGAGTTCGGCTTTAAAGACGCGCTCAACTACAGTGTTTTCCATGTCATTTCTGCCTTTAATAACGCGGGATTTTCATTGTTTCCCGATAATTTGATGAGTTTTGCTGGAGATCCATTGGTTAATGTACTGATTTCCTTACTATTCATCATCGGGGGCATCGGATTCACCGTCGTCATGGATGTTTCACAAAAAAAATCGTTTCATCGCTGGGCGTTGCATACAAAGCTGATGGTCGGCGGCACCTTGATCGTAAATGTTGTAGCAATGATTGTGATTTTCGCTTTGGAATACGGCAATCCTGGAACCCTCGGAAATATGTCGATGCACGATAAATTACTGGCTTCTTACTTCAGTGCCGTGACGCCGCGGACGGCAGGATTCAATACGCTGAACTACGGGGAGTTGGAAGATCCAACCTTACTGTTTACCATGCTATTGATGTTCATCGGTGGCGGCAGTGCTTCGACAGCTTCCGGAATCAAACTGACGACTTTTATTGTTGTTCTGCTGGCGACTGCTTCTTTTTTGCGTTCTCGGCGCGAACCTGAGCTTTTCGGACGCTCTATCCGTCTCGAGACAGTGATTCGTTCACTTGCGATCACGACCATCAGCGTCTTGCTGGTTGTCTTCTTTCTGTTCTTGCTGACCATAACGGAGAAAATTCCATTTCTGCCGCTGGCATTCGAAGTTGTATCAGCATTTGGAACTGTCGGCTTGTCTATGGGCATAACCGGCGATTTGAGCGACCTTGGCGAGGTCCTATTGAGCCTGGTGATGTTCACTGGCCGCATCGGGCCATTAACCTTGTTCTTTATCTTAATGAAGCCTCGCAAAGAAAATTTCCGTTATCCATATGAACCGGTTTTCACCGGCTGAAGACGAAAAAACGCAGCATCCGAAAAATCCGGAGCTGCGCTTTTTTTATTCCATTCCTATTCCGTTTTTTGCATGTATTTTTGGCTGAGTTCAACTGCTGCATCAAAACCGCCGGAGGCATACGCCTTGTTCAAGTCACTGCCGATGCCGACAGCCACTGCGCCGGCTGCCAGCCAGTCTTGAATATTAGTCAAATTAATTCCGCCAGTCGGCATGATGCGGATATGCGGCAATGGTCCGTTGACCGATTTGATGAAGGAAGGCTCGAAATTATTCGCGGGAAATAGTTTGATAATATCGCTTCCTGATTCCAAAGCTTTGACCATTTCCCGAATTGTCATGCAGCCCGGCAGGTACGGAATGCCGTAACGGTTGCAGACAGGTGCAATTTCTTCATTAAAATGCGGGCTGACAATAAATTTCGCTCCCGCCAAAATGGCATGACGCGCCGTCTCCGGATCCAGCACGGATCCAGCTCCAAGCAATACGTCTTCACTTTCAAGCGCTTCAAATACACGCTGAACATGCGGCGTCGTATACGTCAGCTCGATTGCGCGAATACCGCCCTGCACTGCCGCCTTTGATAGTTCAACTGCTTCTTCTGAGCTGCCGCCGCGGATAACTGCGACCACTTTTGTTTCAGACAATTGGGATAGAATAGCATGCTTTAACATCGGTAAGTCTCCTCCTTTAAATTAGCGCTCAATTACTTTTTCTTTGCGGATCAGTGACTGCACATCCTCCAGATAAGGAAGTCCTTCATTATCTCCGGAAACAGTCGTCACTAAAGCACCCACGCCATTGGCGAATTCCAACGACTGCTCTGGAGAATAGCCGTGCAATACCGAATAGATATACCCGGCATCAAAACCATCACCGGCACCGACTGTATCAACTGGCGTAACCTTAAATGCTTCTTTTTGATGCCAGATTCCGTCTGTAAATACACGTGCTCCGTTGCCGCCGTCTTTAATAACCAATTGGCCGATTGAGAAATCCATTGCACATTTTTCAAGCGCCTCATTTGAAGCCTCACCGATAATCAATTCAATTTCATCCAGGCCCGTCAGCAAGATATCCACTGATGGCAAAACTTCCAGATAAGCGGCTTTTGCTTGTTCGATGGTC
>JASLAI010000136.1 GCA_030147225.1 Planococcus sp. (in: firmicutes)
AATTTCCGATTCCGATGGATGTTGAAGGAGACGTGGGTTCCACCTATCAGGCGGTTTCTATCCCTACTTCCTATATGATTGATACAAAAGGGCGTATTCAAAATAAAGTGGTGGGTCCAATGGATGAATCCATGATGGAACAATTAGTCGAAGAAATGGAATAGGAGATGGGATAATGTCGTCAATTGAAACAAAATCAGTGCATACTGCAACAATGAAGGAGCGGACTATCCAATCGAAAGTTATGCCGCTTTACCAGACTTCTGCTTTTTCATTTTCTTCATTGGAAGAGCTTGAAGGCTATTATGAAGGAAATGGCACTTATCTCTACTCGCGTACCGCCAATCCAAATACTGATGCCTTGGGTCAAACCGTAGCAGACTTGGAGAAGGCGCCAAAAGGAGTTTCGGCGTCTTCAGGAACTTCGGCAATTCTAGCGGGGATTTTATCAGTTGTTAAGGCTGGAGATCATATTTTAGCAGCTCAGGATGTTTATGGCGGTACTCTTCAGCTATTGAAAGAAGAACTTATCCTGATGGGGATCCAGGTTCGTTTCGCCGATTTTTCAAATATCAGCAAAATTGAACAAATATTGATTGATACTCCGGAAATTAAATTGATATTTAGTGAATCGATCACCAATCCGTTTCTGCGTATGGAAGATATAGAAGTTCTTAGCCAGCTGAAACGGCATTATGCTGTTCGGGTCATGATCGACAACACCTTTGCGACACCGTATACAATGACGCCTTATTCGCTTGGTGCAGATTTGGTTGCTCATAGCGCGACTAAGTATCTTGGCGGCCACAGTGACGTCACAGCGGGTGTTTTGGTAGGAGATGCGGAACTAATCGATATTGCTGAAAAACGTGTTGTCAATTTAGGATTGAATTTAAGTCCTTTCGAAGCGTGGTTAACAATTCGAGGAATCAAAACGCTGGCTCTTCGAATGAAAACACAGACGGAAAATGCCCAAGCCATTGCTGCCTTCTTAGAAGGGAAAGCGCGTGTCTGGTATCCAGGCGTGGGAGCGATTGTGTCTTTTGAATTGCCTGAAGCAGTCGATGTATCCAAATTCTTTTCGTCCCTCGGATGGATTAAGATTGTGCCGACTCTGGCTGGTGTTGAAACGACGGTATCATATCCATACGGAACATCGCACCGGGCATTATCAGCAGAAGAAAAAGAGGTAATTGGCGTTACGCGTCAAGTAATCCGGTTGTCTGCCGGAATTGAAGGCATCGAAGATATTTTAGAGCAATTGGGCGGCGCATTCGTTTAACTGAAAAAGAAGTGCAGAAAGCCGGTTTTCTTTGGTACAATGAGAGATAACGTCAATAGCCGGTGATAGGATGGTGTAAGTACAGTGATAATGGATTTAGTGTTAGCGATTGGAAGATTTTTTGTAAATCCGGTTTTATACATAGCATTGCTTGCCGCAGTGCTTTTGGGATATTATCGAGTAAAGAAAGAACGAAGAATTTTTAGGATTCGGATTGTTTATGGATTGACCGAGTTTAAACGGCTGATTAAAGATGGCTGGCTATATGCTTTAGTCTTTTCCGTATTATTCACAGGGATCGGGTTGGTTGTGCCGATGCATTGGCTGATTGCTTTAAGCATCATATCAATAGTTTTAATGGCTACAACTTTTTACGCAGCAGGCTCATTTATCTACTTGGCAGCAGCTGCTGTTGGGGTAAGCTGGTTGTTTAATGCCAATGGCTGGTCGCTGAATTTTGGATTCTTTGAATTTGAAGGTGCAGCTTTTGCATATCAATGGCTGATTCCTGTAGCTCTTATTGCAGGGGCACTGGTTTTCGCGGAAGGCAAAATGATTGATAAAGCAGCAGCAGAAGCTGCTTCTCCCCGGTTGCATAAATCGGGACGCGGATTGAAAGCTGCTGCGTACATCTCGAAGCGCTTATGGCTATTGCCGATCTTATTGGTTGTACCTGGCGCGTTGCTTGACTCGTATGCGCCATATTGGCCGCAATTGCCAATTGGTGAAACCAGCTTTTCGCTGATTCTTTTCCCGTTTGTTTTTGGTTTCCAAGGACGTTCACAACGGACATTGCCGGTTTATCTTTATCCGCTGATCGGCAAAGCTGTTTCCACTTTGGGCATCAGCATTGTGGTTGTCGGTTTAGCAGCGTTATTGTGGCAGCCATTGGCAGCCATTGCGCTGGCAGTCGGAGTAATTGGACGCATAGCAATCACGATCCATTTTGCATTGAAAGAACGCAGCGGCAATTATGCCGTAACACCTCAATCCCAAGGCGTGATGATTGTAGACGTGCTGCCGGGTTCTCCTGCTGACAAAATGGGCTTACTGCGTGGGGAAGTCATCCGCAAAGTAAACGGCATCGCCATTGCCAACGAATCAGAGCTGTATGAAGCGATTCAGGTAAACGCTGCCCATTGTCGCCTGGAAGTGCTGGACCATAACCTGGAAGTGCGCTTGCGCCAACATGTTATTTTCCGTCATGACCATCATCGCTTGGGATTATTAGTGGTCAATTAAGGAGCTAACTAAATGGAATCAATGGTAACGAAATTTTTTCTGTCTCTGTTGGTGCCGGGACTGCTCGTCATTTTATTTACGAGAGTCACCTTCAACCACATTGTTGCATTGATTTTGACTGTGGCACTTATGGCGGCAGCTGTTTATGCGGGTTATACCCATACTTGGCTGTTGTTCATCGCGAATGCGGCATCTCTTACTGCCGGGTTCTGGTATTCCACAAATATGTTCAATCGCAGAAAAAAAGCCGAAGCTCATGAAAATGAGTAACGGCTTTTTTTCTGGTTGAAAAAGTACGAATTTTATTCGTTCTTTATGTACTGAACGTGTTCATTTTTCATATAAACAAACTAAAAACGGCTAGTACGGCAATGGAACCGAGTACAACTACCATGACGTTTGCGCCTGTAACTGCGATGCCAAATGCCGCAATAGCGCCGATAATCCCAAACCAGACATTTTCTTGTATAAAAAAGATGGCAGGAAAAATCAGCGCTCCCAAAACGGCGTAAGGTATATTTCGAAGAACATTTTGAACTGCTGCCGGCAATTCCCGGCCCTCCAAAAATGTCAGCGGGATAGCGCGGGGAATATAGGTCACTACTGCCATGCCAAGTATCATCCACCAATACCATGAACCCATTATGCTTTCACACCTTTCCGTGAAATCCATTCAATAAAAATAGCGGAAGCCAAAGTCGAGACCATGATCGCCCATCCAGTGGACAGCCATTCAGTAAAGAAAAAGAGAGAATTGATCAATCCTGCAATGACTGCCAAGCTGACAACTTTTCGATTGCCCCGCATGGAAGGAACCAGAAGTCCGACAAACATAGCGTATAGCGCAATCGACATGGAGGCCTGTAGAAACTGAGGCAGATTAGCACCAATCAAATGACCGATTGCAGTAAAAAAAATCCAGCTGCCATAAGCGATGATAATAACCCCTGCAGCAAAAGCCGTAGTCAATTTATGTCCTTTTTGAGTGGCCAATACTGAAAAAGTTTCATCGGTGATTCCGAAAGCGTATAATGCTTTTTTCCAACGGTCATCTGGCTGCATCTTTTCGTTGAGGGAAGCCGTCATAAGGAAATGGCGGATGTTGACAACGAAAGTGTTCAATACAATCACTGCAGGAGCGACGCCAGCGGTGATGAGGGTTAGGGAAATGTATTGGGCGGCTCCTGCAAAAACGAAGATACTCATCGCTGTTGCTTCCAGTAGGGAAAGTCCAGTAGTTTTGGCCAATAAACCAAAGGTCAACGCTATTGGGAAATAACCGATTGCAATGCTGGTCCCAGCCTTTATCCCAGCAGAAAAATCACGTCGATCCATTTTTCTCGCTCCTTATGTATATGTATTTCCTTTTCCAAACTCAGTCAAAGAGTGTAAAGTAATTATAATAGCATATCATAAAAATTTTTTATTTTTGAATAGCATTTTAATAAATTATGTATTTTAAAGGACTGAGCCTATGTCGGATTTTTTTTCCATGGAGAATATTATTGAATTGACCCAATCCTACCGGGCTTTTGGTCCGTTGATCGGTTTCCTCTTGCCGTTTATTGAAGCGTTCCTGCCGTTCTTGCCACTGTTCGTCTTTGTCTTTGCCAATGCGACGGCCTATGGACTTTGGTTAGGGTTTTTGTTGTCATGGAGTGGTTCAGTGATAGGTGCATATGCCGTGTTCTTATTGATCCGTAAATATGGACGGGCACGCTTAATGAACTTCATGACACGCCATGAAAAAGTGCAGAAGCTGATTCACTGGGTGGAAAGGAACGGATTTGGTCCGCTGTTCCTTTTGTTATGTCTGCCGTTTACGCCTTCTGCTTTAGTTAATTTGGTAGCTGGCTTATCAAACATTCGCAGACATTATTATTTATTGACTGTCATGGCTGGTAAGTTCGTTATGGTCTTCACCATTTCTTTTGTAGGGTATGACTTGCGGGCACTTTTTACGCAGCCGGTCCGGACAGCCATTGTTGTTTTGGTTATAATCCTGCTGTACATTATCGGGAAAATCTTAGAAAAACGATTAAATAAAAAAGTCGAAGCGGAATTCCGTCTGGCCAACGAAGAGCGGAAAAAGCAGCGGCAATAAGGGTTTCTAGAATTGGCAATCAATTTATATAAAAGGTATAATTAGAACAAACGTTCTTATTTGAAGGGGTGATCATGTGTCTTTACGCATAGTATATGGCAGAGCGGGATCAGGGAAAACCCGTTTTGTTCAAGAAGAGATAGTGGACGAGTTAAAGCGGCAGGCAGATGGAGATCCGATTTTTCTCATTGTACCTGATCAGATGTCGTTTTCTACTGAGTACCGCCTTTCTGCAGCATATGGAATGAACGGCATGATCCGTGCGCAGGCAGTTACGTTTAAACGGCTGGCTTGGCGCGTTCTGCAGGAGGTAGGAGGCATCAGCAGGAAAGAAGTGGATACGTTCGGCTACCGCATGTTGATCCGCAGCCTGCTTGAAGAGCATCGTGAAGAGTTTCAG
>JASLAI010000194.1 GCA_030147225.1 Planococcus sp. (in: firmicutes)
CCCAAAAAGGCATTGTTATTGGCAAAAAAGGAGTGCTGTTAAAGCAAATCGGCACGCGCGCCCGCCAGGATATCGAAAATCTGCTTGGTTCGAAAGTATATCTGGAACTATGGGTAAAAGTGCAAAAGGATTGGCGCAATAAAGCGATGCATTTACGCGATTTCGGCTTCAGAGAAGACGAATACTAAGGAGTCCTTCCCATGCAAAACCAAGTAGAGGGAATTGTCATTCGTACGATGCCTTATGGCGAAACGAATAAGATCGTCACCTTGTTTACCAGGGAAGCGGGAAAAATCACTTGTATGGCAAGAGGTGCTAAAAAACCTGCCAGCAGGTTGGCGGCAATTACACAGGTCTTTACCCATGGAACTTTTTCCATCTACAAAGGAAGAGGAATGGGGACATTACAGGCAGGCGATCCTTTGGAATCGCTGCGGCATATCCGTGAAGACATCATGTCAACCGCTTATGCCAGTTATGTAGTTGAATTGGTTGACCGTTTGACCGAGCAGGACGAACCGCAGCCTGCTGTTTACGAAATGCTTTATCAGGCATTGCATGCGATTGATGAAGGCTATGATCCAGAAGCGATTACTTTGTTTGTGGAGTGGAAGATGTTGCAGGCGGCTGGTCTTGCACCTACACTGCACGAATGTGCAAATTGCGGTGCGACGGAAGGAGAATTTGCATTCTCTTTTCAGGAACTCGGTTTTCTCTGCCATCGCTGTTTCCACATCGACCGCTACATCATTCGCTTAAGCCCGGCTTTAGTGAAGTTGATCCGCACCTTCTATTTTGTGCCGATTGAACGGGTGGGTTCGTTGACTTTAAAAAAAGAGTCGAAGAGCCTGCTCAAACAAATCGTACGCACAATTTACGAAGAAAAAGCGGGGATCCGCTTAAAATCGAGGAAGTTTCTCGAACAGTTGGAACGCACGCCTGAATTTTTGCCTAAAAAAGAAGAGTTGCCAAAAGACGAATAGTCTTTCGGCAACTCTTTTTGTTTTGATTTTTAGTGTCTAGACTCCAGCAGCCAGATTCTAGGGTCATAAGCCACTCTTACTGTGCGGCAAAGAACGCCGCTTCGCAAGCGCGTCTTATGCCCGTCGAATCTACACGGCTGCTTCCGCTTTTCTTAATTAAAACTGAATGTGCTTCTCGATATAAGCTTGCACTTCAGCAATCGGCATGCGTGTTTGCTCCATTGAATCACGGTGGCGCACTGTTACTTGACCGTCTTCGACAGAATCAAAGTCGTAGGTGATGCAGAACGGAGTACCGATTTCATCCTGGCGGCGGTAGCGTTTGCCGATGGATTGAGATTCGTCGTAATCCACCATGAAGTGCTTGGCTAAATCAGCGAATACATCTGTCGCACCTTCTGCTAATTTCTTAGACAGTGGCAGGACAGCAGCTTTATATGGAGCCAAAGCAGGGTGGAAGCGCAAAACAGTACGTTTGTCGTCGTTTTCAAGTTCTTCTTCACTGTAAGCATCAACTAGGAATGCAAGTGTAACCCGGTCAGCTCCAAGAGAAGGTTCGATGCAATAAGGCACGAAGCGTTCATTTGTCATCGGATCGATGTAATTGAAATCTTCTCCTGAATGCTCCATATGGCGTTTCAAGTCGAAATCGGTGCGGTCTGCAATGCCCCAAAGCTCGCCCCAACCAAATGGGAATTTGTATTCGATATCCACAGTGGCATTCGAATAATGGGAAAGTTCGTCTTTGTCATGCTCGCGAAGGCGCATGTTGTCTTCAGCCATATTTAAATCCAATAGCCATTTTTTACAGAAATCGCGCCAGTAAGCGTACCATTCTAAATCTTCACCAGGTTTGCAGAAAAATTCAAGTTCCATCTGTTCGAATTCACGCGTACGGAAAGTAAAGTTGCCGGGTGTGATTTCGTTACGGAAGCTTTTGCCAATCTGAGCGATACCAAATGGCATTTTCTTGCGCATTGAGCGCTGAACATTCTTATAGTTAACGAAAATCCCTTGAGCCGTTTCTGGACGCAGGAAAATCTCATTGGTTGAAGCCTCAGTCACGCCTTGGAAGGTTTTGAACATCAAGTTGAATTGACGGATTTCCGTGAAGTCTTGTGCTCCGCAGGTCGGACATTTCACATCGTGTTCTTGGATCAATTCAGCCATGCGTTCGAAAGACAATCCATCAACAATCAATTCGATGCCTTTTGCATCCAATGCGTCTTCGATTAATTTATCTGCACGATGGCGTGTTTTGCAGCTTTTGCAGTCGATCATTGGATCGTTGAAGTTGCCGACATGTCCTGAAGCGACCCATGTTTTCGGGTTCATCAGAATAGCAGCATCCAATCCCACATTATAAGGGGATTCCTGGACGAATTTTTTCCACCATGCTTTTTTAATATTGTTTTTCAGTTCGACGCCAAGTGGGCCATAATCCCACGTATTTGCCAGTCCACCGTAAATCTCAGAGCCTGGGAATACAAATCCTCTGTGTTTTGCTAATGACACTACATCTTCCATTGACATAAAATTACCTCCATAAAATAAAAAATCGTACTCGTCCTCGGACATGTCATCATGTCCGAGGACGAGTACGTTAAGACCCGCGGTTCCACCTCGATTGACTGCAAAATGCAGTCCGCTTAAAATAAAGAATGGCTCTGGATCGCCTTTTCCTGTAGTTGCAGGCTTTCACCATTCCTGCTCGCTTTTGTTACAGTACTTATCTATCCGTCGTTGCCTGTGTTAAGTTCGTTCATTATTGTACCATGACAATGTTTTCTTCGCAATATCGTGTTTATTAGTATATAATAATCGATATTGAGTATAACATATTTATATTTTGAGGCGGTGAGTCCAATCGAACTCAATAAACGGCAAGAGGAAATTCTGCAAATCGTCAAAGGCAATGGTCCGATAACTGGGGAACAGATAGCGGATCGCCTGAACTTAACAAGATCGACGCTACGCCCCGACTTAGCCATCCTGACAATGGCAGGCTTTCTAGATGCCCGTCCGCGTGTTGGCTATTTTTATTCGGGCAAAAAACCGGGTCAAGATGTCACGGATACCATGAACAACATGAAGGTCAAAGATTTTCAATCGATTCCGGTCGTTGTCAGAGATGATGTCAGCGTATACGACGCCATCAGCCAGATGTTCCTGGATGATGTCGGAACGCTTTTTGTCGTGGACAAAAAATCTTATTTGGCTGGAGTCCTGTCAAGGAAGGATCTGCTGCGGGCAAGTTTAGGCAGCCAGAATTTATCTGCTATTCCGGTACATATCATCATGACGCGCATGCCGAATATTACATACTGCGCGAAAAACGAATCCCTGATCCAGGCAGCGCATCGCCTGATCAATCAGCAAATCGATGCATTGCCAGTAGTGGAAGAACAGCCGGATGGCTTCAAAGTCGTCGGGAGATTAACAAAAACGAATATTACTCGTGCGTTTTTATCGCTTTCGGAAAACCACGATCTGTGAGGTGTCAACTATGAATTCACTCCGTTTGTTCATTGTCTCCGATTCGGTTGGAGAAACAGGGGAACTGGTCGCAAAAGCAGCGATCAGCCAATACTTAAATCCGGATCAAAATGCAATCTTAAAGCGTTTTCCCTATATTGATTCGATCGATCATCTACAGGAAATCATTAAACTGGCCGTCACACAACAGGCCTTTATTGTCTATACCTTGGTTTCCCAGAAATTGCGGGACTATATGCAGGCTGAAACAGTCAAGTTTCATGTGACGGCAGTGGATCTGATGGGTCCTCTTTTAGATGCACTGGAAAAAGAGCTCGACGCACCGCCATTGCAGGAAGCAGGGCTGGTCCGTAAATTGGATGACGATTACTT
>JASLAI010000022.1 GCA_030147225.1 Planococcus sp. (in: firmicutes)
CTTTTGTGATTTTGTGTTACAATGATAGAAAAATAAGGGTGATTTTGTGAACAAACAGGAATTGGAATACGCGATTGCTGAGCTGAAGATGGATTACGTGCGCCATCAAGGCGATATTGAAAAGCTGGAAACGACTGGACATGCCGGCATGGTAGAGAAGGCAGAATTGCGTTTGGAGAAAATGGAACTACAACTTGCGGAATTAAACCAAAAACTCGCGGATCTGTAACCGCGATTTTTTTTATGATAATGGAGGAATTTATTAAATGAGTTTATTAACAGTAGAAAATTTAAGCCACACTTTCGGTGACCGGACCCTTTTTAACGATGTCTCTTTCCGATTGGTCGAAGGCGAACATGTCGGATTGGTTGGAGCTAATGGTGTCGGGAAATCGACGATGATGAATATTTTAACAGGAAAAATCATACACGATGATGGACGCGTTGAATGGCAGCCGCGGACGCATTACGGTTATTTGGATCAGCATACACAGCTGCAGTCTGGACGCACAATCCGTGAAACCCTTCAGGACGCGTTCCTGCCTCTTTACCAAAAAGAAGCAGAATTAAATGATGTCGCCATGCAAATGGGCGATGCCGATCCTGAACGGCTGGAAGAGCTCCTTGAACAGATGGCCGAAGCGCAGGACGCTTTGGATGCTGGAGATTTTTACACACTAGATGGCAAAGTGGAAGAAATTGCACGCGGTTTAGGCCTCGATGCAATCGGGCTTGACCGCAACGTGGAAGCTCTTTCCGGTGGACAGCGTACGAAGTTGTTACTCGCCAAATTGCTTCTGGAAAAGCCGAAAGTCTTGCTTTTGGATGAGCCAACCAACTACCTGGACGAAGAGCATATTCAATGGCTCGTCAATTATCTGAAAAACTATCCGCATGCATTCCTATTAATTTCGCATGATACAGAATTCATGAGCAGCGTAACGAGCGTCATTTTCCACCTGGAATTTTCGCGTCTGACACGCTATACAGCAACTTACGAAAAATTCATCGAACTTGCTGAATTGAGTAAGCAGCAACATTTAGACGCTTACGAAAGACAGGAAGACATGATTAAGAAAACAGAAACTTTCATTGCAAAAAACAAAGCACGTGCTTCTACAACCGGCCGTGCCAAGTCCCGCCAGAAACAATTGGATCGCATGGATCGGATTGAAAAGCCGGAAGTTGCGGCAAATCCGCAATTTGCCTTTAAAGAAACACGCAGTCCAAGCCGTTACGTTGTTGAAGCGGAGGCTCTTTCCATCGGCTATGACAAACCGCTTCTTCCACCATTGACTTTCATGATTGAACGTGGTGAAAAAATCGCGCTTGTCGGCATGAATGGTGTCGGGAAGTCGACCTTGCTAAAAACGATGCTTGGCAAAATCAAGCCGTTGGATGGTGACGTCCTTCGCGGTGAATACTTGACTCCGAGCTACTTCGAACAGGAAGTCAAAGCGCCGACACATACGCCACTTGACGAAATCTGGGCCGCTTATCCGAGTATGGACCAGGGCCAGGTACGCGGTGCCCTTGCCCGTACAGGTTTGAAAAACGAGCATATCTCCCGTCCGATGACACAGCTGAGCGGTGGCGAACAAGCCAAAGTCCGTCTTTGTAAATTAATGAT
This sequence comes from Planococcus sp. (in: firmicutes), assembly GCA_030147225.1. Taxonomy (GTDB): domain Bacteria; phylum Bacillota; class Bacilli; order Bacillales_A; family Planococcaceae; genus Planococcus. The sequence continues at coordinate 1,631 of JASLAI010000022.1, forward strand.
GGAAGAAAGCAATTGGCTGATTTTCGATGAGCCGACCAACCACTTGGACATCAATGCCAAAGCTGAATTGAAACGCGCGATGCAAGCTTATAAAGGAACTATCGTCTTAGTAAGCCACGAACCGGACTTCTATGAAGGCTTGGCCACAAAAGTCTGGGATGTTGAAGAATGGATTTCAGCCGGCAAACCGGTACAATCATAAACACATAAAAACGCCTCTTCTGATTTTTCAGAAGAGGCGTTTTTTAATAGGTCGTCAATTTGAACAGTTTCTGGAATCCATAAATGCCGCGTTGCCAAAACGTGAAATTATCCTGATATTCTTCCGTACCCAGTGTATAAAGAGCATCTTCATTATTCCACAGCCGGTCGAAATAGGCTTCCATGTCTCCAGTCAGCTCGCTGTCATTTGGAGCGACGATGCGAATATTGCTTTCCAAATTATAATCTTTGAAAGCCCGTTCCGTATAATTTGTGGATCCTCCTGAAATGACCGTTTCATCTTTGGTTTGAATCATGATGGATTTCGTATGGAATTGGCCAACGACGGCATTATACCAACGCACCTCCAGATTCCCTTCTGATCCTGCCAGCATTTCATGAACGACCGGCCGGTTTGGCAAGCCGGTCTTTTCTGTTCCGAAAGCATTCTCATTGGCATCCAAAATCAGGCGGACATTGACTCCACGATTAGCGGCGTCTGTTAATGCAGTGACCACACTGCTTTCAGCAATATAAAACATTGCCAATTGAACAGAGTCGCCTTTTGTTGTTTTTTCAATATCGGCAAGCAAGGCCTCCAGAACTTTTCTTTCGGTCAAGTACTGCACCTGGTAATCTCCTTGTTGTTCAGCTGCATCGATTCTTGGAAAATCGGGTCCGCCCGACAACCGGGATACGGCTTCTTCTGCTTCGAGGATATCGTTTAATACCGGTCCGCTCACTTTAAAAGCCATATTGCCATGCAATCCGCTGGCGTTATGAGGATTCGCTGAGCTGATCAAGGCTTCACTTTCGGTAATCACTGCTTTTCGGTGATTTGCTTTGATGTTCATCATCTTCAAATAGGACGATACCGTTAAGTCAGGAGCATCGCTCGACATTCCGTTAGGCACCCAGCCTCTGCCTCCAGCGTCAAACCACTGAAAAATCACTCTGTAAAACCCGGAGTAAAGCGGAGTGGAGTCACGCAGCTTATCGAGATCGGTAACAATGACCTCGACTCCCTCATCTTTCAGCGTACCCAAAAATTGATTTTCATAGGATCCGTACCCGTAGTTCAGCGGGTCGGTAATAAAGTAGATAGGAAAATCCGGATTTTCTTCTTTTTTATCCAATAAATGATCGGTCAAGGTTTCCGCTACAGCTGGAAACTCGATATCTTGGTCATTGTAATTATCAAAGAGGAAAAGATCGATGACGATAAATTCTTCTGCTTCATCGATCATGTCATTAATTTCACTGAATATCCGCAACTCACTTTCCGTTTCTGTCCCTTCTTTATCTTGTGCATAGGATAAATCATAAATCATTTCAACCTGTTCAACTCTATGGAGGTCGCCAGCGATCGATATGCCTTCTGGCAAAGGCTTGAATGTATGCGAGACGATCACCAGAATATACAGGAAGGCCAGAATACCGACGCTGCCCATGACAATTCGCCTTCTTCTGCTCCAATCCTTAAACTTTCTCTTTTTCATCAACTTTCCCCCTCCTGTTTATTATAACCAGTAAGAGAGTAAAATTCTTTTAATATTTTCCATAAAAAAACATCAAAATCATTAACGATTTCGATGCTTTTTAAATCATTTCTATTATTTTTAAATAATCACAACATATTCACGTGTCCGATCGTCTTCCATCAGCATATCTTTTAATCGCTGCTTGCCACGGAACAGACGTGATTTGACCGTACCAATCGATACTTTCATCGCATCGGCAATTTCAATCAACGAATATTGGTGAACATAGAAATAGAGGATGGTTGTACGGTAAATGGCATCTAGTTCAGATATCTTGTGACGGATCATCACTGAAACATCCTGCTTTTCCAATAATTCAGCGGCACCTGCTGAATCGGAAGGAATCAGGTCCAGTA
>JASLAI010000219.1 GCA_030147225.1 Planococcus sp. (in: firmicutes)
GCATTTTTTTGCATCCGTTACCCCTCCCTCTACTAAGTTCTGCTTAATGATATTATTCGTATCATTCATTATTGTACTGTATTATCTACCAAACGAAAAGTCTTAACAGATAACTTTTCCTTGTTTGTGACAAAAACGGTAATTTAATTTGTTTTAACAATGTACAACACAAATCCCCTTTTATACTTTTTTAATAAAACTTCTTCATTTTTTTAGATGCGGATCTCTTTTCTCATAAGAAAAGCCCTGCCTACAGCAGGGCTCCAGACATAATCCTTAACAACCTATCTGGCGTGCAATGACCATGCGCTGGATTTCAGATGTACCTTCACCGATTTCCAATAATTTAGCGTCACGCATATAACGCTCTACTTCGTATTCCTTCATGTAGCCATATCCGCCATGGATTTGAATCGCTTCGTCAGCTACTTCCATAGAAATTTCTGATGCATACAACTTCGCCATCGAAGCTTCTTTTGTGAACGGACGGCCTTGATCTTTTAGCCAAGCAGCTTTATAAGTCATATTACGGGCCAATTCAATTTTCATCGCCATATCCGCAAGCTTGAACTGAGTCACTTGGAACTCAGACAAAGGCTTGCCGAACTGTTTGCGTTCTTTGGAATAAGCAAGGGCTTTATTAAAAGCCGCTTGCGCAATGCCCACAGCCATAGCAGCAATGCCGATACGTCCGCCATCCAATGTTACGAGGAACTGCTTAAAGCCATCTCCACGCTTGCCTAGCAAGTTCTCTTTCGGTACACGGACATTATCTAACACCAATTCTGTCGTGTTGGAAGAATGCAGACCCATTTTTTCGTAATTGTCGATAATGGTAAAGCCTTCCGCGTCTGTCGGTACGATAATGGCACTTATTTCCTTCTTGCCATCATTCATGCCAGTAATCGCTGTAATGGCTAAATGGTTAGCGTGACTAGCATTGGTAATATAGACTTTCGAGCCATTAATGACCCAGTCGTCGCCGTCTTCCACTGCACGCGTTTCAGTTCCACCAGCATCCGAACCGGCATTCGGTTCTGTCAATCCGAAAGCGCCAAACGATTCGCCAGTACAGATAGGAGCCAAGTATTTTTCTTTTTGATCTTCGGTTCCAAATAAATTCAGCGGTGCCCCGCCAAGTGAAATATGTGCAGAATAGGTAATTCCTGTAGATGCACATGCACGGCTCAATTCTTCTGTTACAATAGCAAAACTGGTGGTATCCGCCCCAGCTCCGCCGTATTTTTCATCAAACGGCAAGCCCATCATCCCCATGTCGGACAGCTGTTTGAAGATTTCAGTCGGAAATGCCTTAGAACGGTCGCGGTCTATAGCACCAGGTGCCACCACCTTATCGGCAAATTCCTTGATGGTCTTTTTGATCATCTGTTGTTCTTGTGTCAAATCGAAATCCATTTGTGTACATCCCCTTTGTCTTGAATGCGCTTACATCTATCATTATATAGGGAAAATTAAGTCAAACTCAAGCGTAAACTGGAATTCAGTTCAACTATTGTATAAAAAAGAGCCCCATCCATGAACATCAGGATGCGGCTCGAGCTGTTTATTTCTATTCAAGAAAATCTTTCAGGCGTTTGCTGCGTGACGGATGACGCAGTTTGCGCAATGCTTTTGCTTCTATTTGGCGAATCCGCTCACGCGTTACACCAAATACTTTGCCCACTTCTTCCAATGTGCGCGTACGACCATCGTCTAAGCCGAAACGGAGACGCAAAACGTTTTCTTCACGGTCAGTCAATGTATCCAGAACATCTTCCAATTGCTCTTTCAGCAACTCATAGGCAGCGTGGTCAGAAGGCGACTGTGCATCTGAATCCTCGATAAAATCGCCTAAATGTGAATCATCTTCTTCACCGATCGGCGTTTCCAAAGAAACTGGTTCTTGAGCAATTTTAAGAATTTCACGGACTTTTTCAGGCAGAAGATCCATTTCTTCACCGATTTCTTCCGGAGAAGGTTCACGGCCAAGATCCTGAAGCAACTGCCGCTGCACGCGAATCAGTTTATTGATGGTTTCAACCATATGAACCGGAATGCGGATTGTCCGTGCCTGGTCAGCGATAGCGCGTGTAATGGCCTGGCGAATCCACCAGGTTGCATACGTGCTAAACTTGAAACCTTTTGAGTAGTCGAACTTCTCTACGGCTTTGATCAAGCCCATATTCCCTTCCTGAATCAAATCCAGGAATAGCATGCCGCGGCCGACATACCGCTTAGCGATACTGACAACTAAACGCAAATTGGCTTCGGCAAGACGTTTTTTCGCTTCTTCGTCGCCTTGTTCGATTAACTTTGCCAAACGGACTTCTTCTTCCGCTTTCAGCAAGTCTACACGGCCAATTTCTTTTAAGTACATGCGGACAGGGTCATTGATTTTGACTCCTGGCGGAACGCTCAAATCATTCAAATCAAATTTATCTTCGGTCGGTTTCATTAAACGGTCCAAATGTTCTTCATCATCGGATTTTCGTTCCAGTTCGATGCCATGGCCCTCTAATTGATCGATAAACTCTTCTACTGCGTCGGACTCCATTTCGAAAATCGCCAATTTGTCAGCGATTTGTTCGTAATTAAGTTCTCCGGTTTTTTTACCTGTTTCAATCAGCTGTTTTTTCGCTTCTTCGACAGTTGCCTCCGGACCCTCAGTAGTCAATGGTACATTGCTTGCTTCAACTTCAGTTTGGCGTTCAGATTTCTCAGCCATGTGACTTCCTCCTTTAAAAAAACCGGAATTAACTTACAATGATTTCCGTAAAGCAATCACTTCTTGTGCAAGAAGTAAAGCGCGCTTAAGGTCATGCTGTTTTTCCGCTTCTTTTGATTGCTGGATTTTTAGATTAATTTGCTGTTCAATCCGATGTTTTTGCAAATGCTTTAAACAATCGGAAATTTCTTCATCCGCATGTTCCGGATCGCGTTCGGATAATGCCGTTTCCATAACCAGTTTGCGGAGTTCTGCATCTTGCAGGGTCTCAAGGAATTTATGGAAATCTGCTTTATCCCATTCTTCGTAGAAACCAAGCAACTGAACATACAGTGCCTGGAATTCTTCGCTGACAAAGGGTATGCCGTTGTCTTCAAGCGCCAATTTATCCATGACTGCCGGATCTGCCAAGGCGTGCGATAAGAGCATCCGCTCCGCCCTGTGCAATGACGTGACACGTTTCGGTTCTTTTTTAACCGTCTTGACAGTCGGTTTTTGCTCCGGACGGTTGCGTTCTATTGTTTTATTTTCCAATTTGCGGTAATGCTGCAGAATTGCTTCTTGAGATAATCCGGTTTCCTCTGATAATTGTTTTATATATAAATCCCGCTCCAAAGGCGAGGATCTACCGGCTAATAATTGCAGTACTTCTTGTATATACTGCAGCAGGTCATTTTCGTATTGAAAATTTTTGTGCCTGCGGGCATGCATCATTGCAAAAGCGATAAACGCATGCGGCTTGCCGATAATTTGTTCCTTAAAGGCTTCAGCACCGTTTTCCCGAACATAATCATCCGGATCCATTTTTCCTGGCAGAACTGCAACTTCTACTTTGAAATTATCTTCATTGAGAGAGATGGCCGCCCGTTTGGCAGCTTCCCAACCAGCATCATCACCATCAAAACAAATGACCACTTCCTGCGCAAAACGCTTCATCTGTCGGATGTGCTGGGCGGTGAGCGAGGTGCCCATTGTTGCTAAAGCATTGTCAACTCCTGCTTTACCCGCTGCAATGACATCCATAAACCCTTCAAACAAAATGATTTTCCTGTTTTTGCGTATAGCGCCTCTGGCATGATGGACGTTATACAGCACTTGGCTTTTTTGGAAAATTGGGGATTCAGGACTGTTCATATATTTGGCTTCTTGTTTTGTGTGTTCAAGGACCCTGCCCGAAAAGGCAATTACTTTGCCGCTTTCGTTCATGATCGGAAACATGATCCGCCCGCGGAACCGATCAAAATAACCACTTGATTGTTCACGGGCAATGGCGAGTCCGCTGGATTCCAGCTCTTCTTCACTGAATCCTTTTCGCTTGAGTGCAGAAGCCATGTAATTCCACTCTGGAAGAGACCAGCCGATTTTATTCTTTTCAATGATCTCCCGAGTAAAGCCCCTATTTTCCAAATAGTCCAGTGCCTCTTGGCCTTCTTCGGTATTCAGTAAAATGTGATGATACATATCTGCAGCAAACTCATGCATCAAAACCAATTGATTATCACTTTTTGATTGTACCGGACCTGAATCGGCGGGGGCTTGTATATCAACCTCGATGCCTGAGCGGCTTCCTAATCTTGACAGGGCATCCTGGAATGTTAAATTTTCAATATCCATCAAAAAAGTAATGACATTGCCACCAGCTCCACAACCAAAACAATGAAAAATCTGTTTGTCAGCGGTGACAGAAAAAGATGGTGTACTTTCTCCGTGGAAAGGGCAAAGACCGAACCAATTGCGGCCCCTCTTTGTTAACTGGACATACTCACCGACAACATCCACAATATCTGTGCTGGAACGGATTTTTTCAATCACTTCTTCTGGAACTCGATTGGACATTTTTCTCACCATCTTTGTTTGCTTAACTTATTTAATTCGCGATGCAGAAACAAAATCCTTCATTTTTCGACAAAAAGATGGAGCAAACTATTTTATCCACTAGTAAGCTTTAGCCACAATTCTTCATTATAAAACGTTTTTATTAAAAAATCCACCAAAAAGAAAGAAAAACCGCCTATGCAGGTGGTTTTCCCAAAATCATTTTTGGAGTTTGCTTAATATCAAATTGGCGGTTTCTTCTACAGCCCGGTTCGTCACATCCACTATTTCGCAGCCAATTCGATCCACCACTTTATGGAAATGGGTGATTTCTTCATGGATGCGGTCGATTTTTGCATAATTGGCATCATCGTTCAAGCCAAGTGCAATCAATCGTTCTTTACGGATATTATTAAGTTTGTCTGGAGAGATGACTAGGCCAAAACATTTGGTTGGATCTACATGGTACAGTTCATCCGGCGGATCCACTTCCGGCACGAGTGGAACGTTTGCGACTTTTAACCGTTTGTGCGCTAAGTATTGAGATAAAGGGGTTTTGGAAGTTCTCGAAATTCCGACTAAGACAATATCGGCCATCAAGATGCCACGCGGATCCCGTCC
>JASLAI010000230.1 GCA_030147225.1 Planococcus sp. (in: firmicutes)
TCATTTTTCATAGTTAATTCTTAGTTGGATTCTTCAAATTGGTAAAGCGGCGTACTTAAGTAACGCTCTCCGTTGGACGGGATAATTGCCAGGACTTTCTTGCCTTTGCCTAAGCGCTTAGCTACTTGAAGCGCAGCATAGATGGCAGCGCCTGAAGACACCCCTCCAAGAATACCTTCTTCACGTGCTGCTTGTCGCGCCGTTTCGTAAGACTGATCATTGGTAACTTGAATGATCTCGTCGTAGATTTCAGTATTCAATACCGCAGGTACAAACCCTGCACCGATTCCTTGAATTTTATGCGGACCCGGCTTGCCGCCTGATAAGACAGGCGAGTCCGTAGGTTCTACCGCAACAATATGGATACCCGAATATTTTTCTCTTAGAACTTGGCCAGCGCCTGTAATAGTTCCCCCTGTACCGATCCCTGAAACAAAAGCGTCCAATTGATCACCCATCGTTTCAACAATCTCCGGTCCTGTAGTCAAACGATGCACTTCAGGGTTCGCTTCATTGTTAAACTGCTGTGGCATGAACCAGCCGTTTTCAGCCGCTTTTTTCTCGGCAGTCTTGATAGCGCCGTTCGGTCCGTTCATTCCGTCTGCCCCGGGCGTTAAAATCAATTCCGCTCCGTAAGCACGCAATAAGTTGCGACGCTCCATGCTCATCGTTTCAGGCATAACCAAAACAGATTTATAGCCTTTTGCTGCTGCAATCATCGCTAGGCCAATTCCTGTATTACCACTTGTCGGCTCAATAATGGTATCGCCTTCTTTTAAATCTCCGGACTTTTCAGCCGCCTCGATCATAGCCAGTGCAATACGATCTTTAACACTGCTGCCTGGATTGAAGTATTCCAACTTTAAATAAACGTCCGCATCTTCAGGACCTGTTAACCGGTTTAATTTCACAATTGGTGTTTGCCCAATCAATTCAGTAATAGAGTTTCCTACACGCGCCATTCTTCAACACTCCTAATCCCTAGTAATTTTGTCGACTTTAATAAAGCTAATGGTATCAATAACTAGCACAGTTTGTCAAATTGTATGAATTCATAAAAAATAGACGTTTCATAAGCGAAACGTCCATTTGAAACTCATTCTCCGTAAAACCATTCAGCGTCAAATTCCTGCCAAAATGCTTCTGGAGTAACCGATTGCGGCAATTGTTCAAGTGCCAGTTCCCGGTTGATATGATCAGCTACATCTTCAAATGAAAATGTTTGGCCATTAATTTTTTCCGTAACGGAAATTACAGCGGTCCTGCCATCTTCCAGCGCCAGCGGATTTGACCAGCCGCCAACCTCAACTTTTGCAACCGTCTTGGCAATATTAGCGTCAACACCTGGTTCACCACTTGAAATATAACCGATATCTCCACCAAGGTTGCCAGTTGCGCTGTCAATTGAGCGTTCGCGTGCTGTCGCTTCGAATGAAGAGCCTTTTTCCAGTTCCGCAATGGTTTCTTCCGCTTCTGCCTCTGAGTTCAGCACAATCATACGTGTTCGGTAGGAATTTTTCACGTCATATAGCGACTCATTATTGTCATAGAAAGCTTTGATTTCACTGTCTTCAATGACAATGTCTTTTGTCAGGACTTTCTCCAAGATCAATTGAGCTTCCACTTTTTCACGCTGGCGCTTTTCATCTGCTGCGTATAATGCCGTTTCTGTGCTGTCTTTCGATGAGCGCAGCAGCGCCAGTTCCAAGTCGATTTCTTTATCACTTACTTCGATCCCATAATCCTTCGCTGCTGTTGCCATAACTTTCTCGTTGACCAACTCAAGCAGCGCTTCACGTCCATGCTGTTCCTCCATAGCGGCCAGCCATTCTTCACGTGTGATGTCATCTCCACTGACAGAAGCGACTTTTTCTGCATTGCCGGTGTCATTCGGAATCAGCCAAGCTGCAAACCATAAGAGATTTGCCAGCAATAAAATTCCCACGACTAAAAGCACCGGTTTGGTTTTTAAATGTCTCTTTGGCTTGCCTGCGCCTGCCGGCGGCCCAGGTCGCCGATTGTTAGGATTGAAGCTCATTGATGAACGACTCGAGCTCCTCTTTAGAATACTGATACGTTTCTAGACAGAAATGGCATTGCGCTTCTGCCATGCCGTCTTCATCGATCATGTCCTGAATTTCTTTTTCCCCAAGTCCCAGAATAGCTGTTGCAAAACGGTCTTTGGAACAATTGCAATCAAAATGCACCGGCATTTTATCAAGAATTTGGACATTTCCTTCTCCAAGAACTGCTTCTAGAATTTCTTCTGGAGATAGGCCACGCTGAATCATTTTAGAAACAGGTTCGATATTCGATAGACGCTCTTCAATTTTTGTAATCGTTTCATCGTCTGTATTTGGCATTAATTGAATAATAAAACCGCCTGCTGACAGGATGGAATTATCGGTGTCTACCAACACGCCAAGACCAACCGAAGAAGGCACTTGTTCAGATGCTGCAAAGTAATAAGTGAAATCTTCAGCGATTTCCCCTGATACGATTGGTGTCTGCCCCGTAAAGTTATCACGCATCCCTAAGTCTTTAACGACCGACATCATCCCATCTGTACCAACCGCCCGGCTGACATCCAATTTCCCTTGCTTGTTCAAGTCGAAATGAGTTTGTGGATTAGAGGCATATCCACGCACACCACCTTTTGCATTGCTGTCTACCAGCAATGCGCCGACTGGTCCGCCACCTTCAAATTTTATCGTTACTTTGTCGTCGCCTTTTAACATAGCGCCAAGCATTACCCCGCCTGTCATAGCACGTCCTAAAGCTGCCGATGCCGTCGGCCACATCATGTGGCGTCGTTGCGCTTCTCCTACCGTTTCCGTACTATCTACTGCAAATGCGCGGACACTTCCATTAAATCCTAAGCCGCGAACTAAATAATCTGACACATTTATCGTTCCTTTCTTTACGCTTGGTTGCGTTTATAAATTAAATACAGTCCTTTTAACGTCAAAAAGGGATCTACATAGTCAATGATTGTTGACTCACCCGCAATCAAAGAAGCCATGCCTCCGGTCGCAATGACTGTTGGCTTTTCCCTGCTTTGCTTTTTCATCCGGGCTACAATGCCTTCCGCTTGTCCGATATAGCCATAAACAATCCCCGCCTGCATGGCAGAAATCGTGTTTTTGCCAACTACATTATCCGGTGTGGCGATTTCAATCCGCGGCAGCTTAGAAGCGCGTGCATACAACGCTTCTGTCGAAATATTAATGCCCGGAGCAATGGCGCCCCCCATGTATTGCTGCTTTTCATTAATATAACAGAAAGTGTTGGCAGTGCCAAAGTCCACAATAATTAAGGGACCGCCGTATTCATGGATGGCTGCAACTGCATTGACAATCCGGTCAGCCCCTACTTCCCGCGGATTATCGTATTTAATATTAAGCCCAGTTTTAACGCCAGGTCCGACGATCATCGGTTTTACTTGAAAATATTTTTGGCACATCCGGTCAAGCGCAGACATGATTGGCGGTACGACAGAGGACATGATAATACCGTTTATCGATGAAAATGTTAGGCTCGCATCGCTCAGAAATGCTTTGATCTGCATTCCGTATTCATCTTCTGTTTTGTGGCGGAGGGTTTCCATACGCCAATGGTGTATTAACTGATCCTGGTCGTAGACGCCCAGGACGATATTGGTGTTGCCTGCGTCCAATACTAAAATCATAATTTGCCCTCACTTATCGACGAATTTCCAACACATCATACCATAATTTAAGGAAAGCAAAAAGCTGGTTACCTCTTCCCTTCAAAGGGAACGGGCAACCAGCTTGTTATTCTGCTTATTTGCGTTTTTCTTGAATTGGATCTCCTACTGGAGTCGCTGCGCCTTCTTCAGCTGGTAAATCACCTGCTGAAGGATCAGATGGTGCACCGACTGAATCTGGAGTCTCACCGTCTTTTTTCAAATCCGGTGTTTTATCATCTCCAAAATCACCGTTCAATGTTTCATATGAACGTTCAGGAAGTGTTCCGTGCTCTTTCAAATGAAGAATCTGGCCAGCATCCAAAGTTTCAACTTCAAGCAGTGTATTTGCAATCAATTTCAGAAGGTTCTGGTTTTTAGTCAGAATCTCTTTTGTGCGGATATACTGCTCTTTGATGATGCGTTGAACTTCCTGATCGATTTCAAAGGCAATCGCATCGGAATAGTTTTGTTCCGAGTTAAAGTCGCGGCCTAGGAAAACATTGCCACCTTGCGCAGTACCGAATTGGACAGGTCCAATCTTGTCACTCATACCGTATTCCGTTACCATGCTACGGGCAATAGCCGTTGCACGTTGGAAATCATTATGGGCGCCGGTCGATACTTCGCCAAATGAAAGATCTTCAGCCACACGGCCTCCGAGCAATCCAGCAATTTTATCAAGCAATTCCGGTTTCGTCATGAAGTAGCGATCTTCTCTTGGAAGCATGACAGCATAGCCGCCAGCTTGGCCGCGAGGAACGATGGTTACTTTATGGACAATATCTGCGTCATCCAATATTAAGCCGATTACTGTATGGCCAGCTTCATGGAATGCCACGATATTACGTTCTTTTTTCGAAATGACACGATTTTTCTTAGCAGGACCAGCGATAACACGGTCAGATGCTTCGTCAAGATCGGACATATCGATTTTGAGTTTATTGCGACGGGCTGCAACAAGTGCCGCTTCGTTCAATAAGTTCTCCAAGTCAGCACCAGAGAATCCAGGTGTACGTTGAGCGATGGCTTTCAAGTCAACACTTTCCTCAAGCGGTTTATTGCGGGCATGTACTTTAAGGACTTCTTCGCGGCCTTTAACATCCGGACGACCTACAGTAATCTGACGGTCAAAACGTCCAGGACGAAGCAAAGCCGGATCCAGAACGTCCGGACGGTTTGTTGCAGCAATAATGATGACGCCTTCGTTTGCACCGAAGCCATCCATTTCTACCAACAATTGGTTCAATGTCTGCTCACGCTCATCGTGTCCACCGCCGAGTCCAGCGCCACGTTGGCGTCCGACTGCGTCAATTTCATCGATAAAAATGATACATGGTGCATTTTTCTTAGCGTTCTCAAACAAATCACGTACTCGGGAAGCCCCGACACCAACGAACATCTCAACAAAATCCGAACCACTGATAGAGAAGAAAGGAACACCGGCTTCTCCAGCAACAGCACGGCCCAGCAAGGTTTTACCGGTACCCGGAGGTCCGACAAGTAAAATCCCTTTAGGAATTCGTGCGCCGATGTCTGCGAATCTGCGCGGATCTTTTAAGAAATCAACAACTTCTATAAGTTCTTGTTTCTCTTCGTCTGCACCAGCTACATCATTGAAGCGGACTTTTTGTTTCTGGTCATCATACAGCTTCGCTTTACTTTTACCAAAGTTCATCACACGGCCGCCTCCGCCGCCTTGTGATTGATTAAGTAAGAAGAAGAAAAGGATGAAGATGATGATGAATGGAATAATGCCTGTGAAGAATGAAACCCATCCACTTGTTTGTGGAGCTTTCAAAAATTCAACCTGCACATCCTGCGAAGTAGCGACTTCATCGATCCGAGTCGTCAAAGCTTCGTTTTCAAGCGGAATATTGGTAACAAAGGATTGCCCGTCTTCG
>JASLAI010000231.1 GCA_030147225.1 Planococcus sp. (in: firmicutes)
GTGAAAATAAAGAATTTACTCCCGGGCTAATCCTTAGTCCTAAAGGCGCTCAAATTCTATTTGAAAAATTGCAAAATGAAAAAAGCTCATATTAGATGAATTTATAACCACGGTTTAGTGCAGCCGTGGTTATTTCTCTGGAAGTACTTTAAAGCACCTGCAGTCATACAATTATACGTAATTCTTGTAGACATTTATTCTTTTTGTGGTCTACAACAAGTAGAATGATGCCCAAGTTATGTTCAATACCCACTTCCCTTAGTTTTTTCGATGCACTGCATAGCATTTAAGTTAAACTATATTCTTCATAGCTTAAGAACAACTGGATAAGACCTTCAAACAAATTGCGCTGCTCCGGCTTCTGCCAATCCTCTACCACGTCCGCCATTAGCCACATGACTTCATCAAGGAAAACATGTTCCAATGCTTTCGGCCACATTGCTTTTTCTAAATTCGATAAGGTCACGAATTCCCCATATCCCCCTAGAAATAAGTGCCATTGATTTTTTGCAAATGGACGGTCGGGAGCCGAGGAGAGTTCATTATGAAACAACAACAGGGCCAGTGCCAAATCAAAAATACGGGGAACCCACCCAGCATTATCCGGGTCGATCAAATAAGGTTGAGGGGTATAAATTAGGTTGTTCGCTTTGAAATCATGCGGGCTTGCGACAAAAATCAAGCCGCCCTGCTCTAGCTCCTCCTGTTGCTGAACCGCCTTTAGAAGCCTTACTTCTAATTCCGGATTTATCGCAATATCGTGTGCGGCTGCATTTTGCATAATATTTTGGAAGCTCTCTTTAACTTCCTCCTCATTGAAATCAAATACATCGTAAGCATCCAATTTAATATCGTTTTCCAAAGGAGACAGCGAGTGAATTCTTCCAAGCAACCTTCCTGCCTCTTTAATTTCATGATTCTTTCCTAAATAGGGTTCTCCTTTTATAAAAGGGTAAACCACATAAGTTTCTTCATCGAAGGTCATCGGATTTTCTGCCGGAACCTTTGCTGGAGTAACCACATTAACGCCATCTCTCTTTAATCTTTTTGTGTAGTTTATGAGACGATTCGCTTTCTGAATCGGATGCTGCGTTTTTTTGACAATGAAATCCCCTTCTGGCCTCACCAGCCGGTAGACGGGTGAAAACGAATAGATACTGACCGGCTCGTCTTCTACTTCAAAACCAAAATGTTTCACGATTGTTTTGCCATCCATCTAATACTACCTACTTTCTGTTTAATCTTTTTCTTATGAGCTATTTTATCGTTTACTGATTTAACTGTGCACAGTATTATATTACCAATAATTAGAAAATTTAAAAAGAGTATTTAAAAAAGCGTCTGTAAAGTTTATTGCCACCTTTACAGACGTTTTTTTAGTTCAACTTATTCAGCGGTCAATATTAATATTGATCCATCCACCTCTTCAACAATCTCTGTTTCATGAAAATCACCCTCTGCCCAATCATCAACTTGGTTATGGAAGTAATCAGATTTCATGTGTCCGCTCAAACCGGGTCCCACGATATGATAGGCACTTGATAAATCAGCCAAATCCGCAACAAATCGCCAGGAAGCTCCATGATTAACATTGCCTTCCGGTGTAGAGGCTGCTGCCTGAACGGTAATATTGGATCCTCCGATCGGAACAGGATCCGGGTTAAGAAATTCAGCGAAAATTGGGGATGCCCCAGCAAGCGGATGCGGGAAGGTCAATTGATGATGTTCCCCCCAGCTCCAATCAGCTTGTTTATTTCCTTGCTCGTCTTTAATTTCAGCCATCACGATCTCGAGCGAATCTACCAGCCATTTTTGGATGCCGCCATATTCCGTCACCCAAACTCCCTCGTTCCCTGCAAAAGCATTGCGCATCATTTCATCCGTGATATGATTTTTGCCTGCCAGCATCTCGAAAACATCCTTCGGGAATTCATCCGCCAATAAAGTCTCCGGCAATTGCTTTATCCATTTATGGAAGACCAAAGGTGCCGCCTGATCTTCGCTGTCAACCTGATCCCACTCTTCCAGCATGTCGAGCACTTCATTGTATTCCCCAGTTTCATCACGCACTGTGGAAATCATTTGTTCCAAAAATTCAGCCGCATACAGATTCTTCTGATCCATCTGCAGATCCATCATATCCTGTGCCGTCAAATCATCTGACGCTTCCAGCACCTCGGCAATCCGCTCGTAGCGATATGGCTGCGCCCAAAAATCTGTAATATGGTAAGGATATGAAGCATCAATGACTTCATTGTTTGCAGTCGCAATAAATCCGTTTTCCGGATTGACTATACGCGGTAATTCATCAAAAGGCACATATCCTTCCCAGCCATATTCCGCTGAATCGCCGGGAACCGGCAATTGACCGTCTCCGGATTTCCGGATAGGGATGCGGCCATTCGCTTTATAGGCAATCGTTCCATCTGTAGAGGCAAAGACAAAGTTCTGTGCAGGTGCCTGGAAATCCTCCAGCGCAAGTTCAAACTCTTCCCAATTTGAAGCTTTATTGAAATTCAGAACTGCCTGCAATTCAAGTGTCGGCTCAAGTGCCGTCCATTGCATCGAAAACACTGCCCCCGGTTCTTCTTTGTCATACAGCACATTTGAAACAACTGGGCCATGCCTAGTTACCACCACTTCGAAATCTTCCGTTTCTGCATCCTTCACTTTTATCGGTTCATTTCTTACTTCCGCCTGCTCCCATTCACCTTCATAACGGAATTGTGTTGGGTCTTCCGGATTTGGAGTTTCAATGTAGAGATCTTGCACATCCGGTCCGACATTGGTAACGCCCCACGCAATTTTTTCATTATGTCCCAGAATGATTCCAGGAATCCCTGCGAAAATAACCCCGCTGACATTTTGATCAGGTGATTCCAGATGCATCTGGTACCAAATTGACGGTGTGCTGAGACCAAGGTGCGGATCGTCCGCCAGCAGTGGTTTTCCGCTTGCCGTCTTGTCTCCCGATACTACCCAGTTATTGCTGCCATTGAATTCTGGCGGAATGACGGAAGCATCGAATTGCCCTGCCACTTTGACTGGCCGCTGTTTGTTTGCCGCCAAAATTGCCGGTGCATTTTCCGGATATTTGATAAACAGCTCCCGAGCCTTTTCTTCTGGGAATTCGTTCAATGCCCAGTGGCGAACTGCAAGCGTATTCCAATGTCCTCCGAGGTCATAAGCCATAAATTTGCCGATGGTTAGAGAATCAACCGG
>JASLAI010000287.1 GCA_030147225.1 Planococcus sp. (in: firmicutes)
TCATTTGGAAATTGCCCAAACGAAAATTGCTGTGGAAAAGATGAAGGACCGGATCGATTCGTTTTATGAGCTTCTGGAAAAAGAAGTAGAAGCAAAACATTACGTGGATGAATTCCGTGTGGATACAGAACGCCACCTGGAAGTTGTGGCACGTGATACGAAAGAAATGGAAGAAGAATGCAGATACGTTCAACATAGCTATAAAATCAGTGAAAGCGAAGCGGCCATTCCGAAGTCTTGCATGGAAAAGATGGAGCAATTAGCCAAACGCTATGACCTGCTTCGTTCCCGTCTGGAAGAAGACCAGTCAGCGTATTCAAGCCTTCAGGATGAATTGATTCATATTCGTGAAGATCTATCAATCGTTGATTCGACTCAAATCGATTTCATGACGGCATTGAAGAGCCTGCGCATTGAAGAGAATAATGCCCGTGCTAAAGTGGAGCAACTTAAACGCAAGTTGCAGGAAACGGATCGCCTTCTGCATAAAGCCAATATTCCCGGCATTCCGGAAGATATGGATGTACGACTGGAAGAAGCCGAAGAGCACCTTTTCGTTACGATGCAGACTTTGCGTGAAGTTCCATTGAATATTAAGCTAGTGGATAATTACTTGGAGCAAGCTGAAAAAAGCATTGATGATGTTCATACAAAAGCGGTTGAGATGGTGGAAAATGTGCTATTAATTGAACGCATTATCCAATACGGCAACCGTTACCGCAAATCAGATCTTCAATTAGATGCGAAATTGGAAGAAGCTGAAGAATCATTCCGACAGATGCGTTATACAAAAGCGTTGGAAGAAGCAGCGACAGCAGTTGAAAACTTTGAGCCCGGCTCGATGAAACGCATTGAAGTATTGGTCAAAGAAGACGCTTGGCGCATTTAAAAAACAAAATGTAAAACCACCAGCCTCTCAGCTGGTGGTTTTCTTTTCGGAGGTAGAAAAATGATTTATCTGGATAACAGTGCGACAACGAAGCCGAAAAAAGAAGTACTGGATACCTTTGTCAAAGTTAATGAACAATTTTATGCCAATCCATCCTCTTTGCATGCACTCGGCAATCAGGCGGAGGATTTGCTGGAAACTGCTCGCAGCCAGTTAAAAGAACTGCTGAATATGGAGGAAATCATCTTTACTTCCGGCGGTACAGAAGCAAATAACTTAGCTTTAATCGGGACTGCACGAAGCTACCAGTCTCGGGGAAAGCATATCGTGTCAGCTGAAACCGAGCACTCTTCTGTTTTAAACAGTCTGGCTGCATTGCAGCAGGAAGGGTTCGAAGTGACTCTTCTGCCTGTTGGTCATACAGGACAAATCGATGTCGATGAGTTGAAGAAATCCCTTCGAAGCGATACGATTCTGGTATCGCTCATGCATGTCAATAATGAAATCGGGACCATTCACCCTATAGCAGATATTGCACGTCTTTTAAAAGAGCGCCGTATTTTTTTTCATGTCGATGCTGTTCAAAGTATTGGCAAGCTGACACTCGATTCAGCGGCCATGCCAGATTTACTATCTGTTTCCGGTCATAAGATTCATGGGTTGAAAGGCAGTGGATTGTTGGCGTATTCTGGCGTTGAATTGCAAAGCATTCAATATGGCGGCGGCCAAGAGGGAGGCATTCGGAGCGGCACCGTTTCCGTCCCGAATGCTGTCTCTTTAGCGAAAGCGTTAAGATTGGCAAAGCTTAGTCCGCTCCATTTGAAGTGGAATCAAAACTTGCGCAAATTCTTTTCCGAGTTTACCGGTGTAAAAGTCATTAGTCCCGAACAAGGGGCTCCGCACATACTGGCGGTTGCTGTAAAAGGCATAAAAGGTGAAATCCTTGTGTCAGGTTTGCAGAAAGAATCGGTCATCGTTTCTACTTCAAGTGCTTGTTCTTCTAAGAGCCATGCCTCAAGCCATGTTATCCAGGCGATCGGACTGCCGCGCGAATTTAAAGACGGAGTCATGAGAATTAGTTTTGGTGCATTTACAACAGAGCAGGACATTATGGATCTGCAAAAAGCATTTCTGCGGGTTTACCGCATAATTAAAGGAGCTTAACCAGATATGAAAACCAATCAGATTCTCGTTCGATATGGCGAGTTATCCACAAAAGGCAAAAATCGGAGTTCGTTTATCGGAAGACTGCGTGACAATGTCAGACAGACCTTTTCCGATTTGGAACATATCCATATTAAAGCAGAACGCGACCGGATGTTTATAACGTCCGACGATGAACAAAACCTGGCACAGGTGATAGAGCGCCTTCCTCAAGTGTTTGGCATCCAATCATTCAGTCCTGTAACGGCTTGCGAACTAGACATCGAAGCCATGAAAGCAACAGCAGAAGCGGTAATTGCCAAAATGCAGAATACCGATAAAAGTTTCAAAGTATCCGTAAAAAGGCCTTTTAAAGAATTTCCGCACGAAAAACCGGAAATTATGAAAGAAATTAGCTCTCATGTGCTACGAATTTTTCCGGATTTGAAAGTTCAGATGAAAGATCCGGAAATTGATTTAAAAGTGGAAGTGCGTGAAGAAGCGGTTTATATGATGGCGGAAGTGATTCAAGGAGCTGGCGGCTTGCCAGTCGGAGCTGGAGGCAAGGCCTTGCTGATGCTATCTGGAGGGCTGGATAGTCCCGTCGCTGGTTACCATATGCTGAAACGGGGTGTCCGACTCGACCTGATCCATTTCTTCAGTCCGCCGTTCACCAATGACCGTGCGAAGGAAAAGGTATTTGATTTAGCAGATAAATTGTCGCAGTTCGGTTCGTCCGTCAATCTTCATATTATTCCGTTCACCAAACTTCAACAGGAAGTGCATAAGCAGGTGCCAGATAAT
Organism: Planococcus sp. (in: firmicutes); assembly: GCA_030147225.1. Classification (GTDB taxonomy): domain Bacteria; phylum Bacillota; class Bacilli; order Bacillales_A; family Planococcaceae; genus Planococcus. The sequence goes on from JASLAI010000287.1 coordinate 2,837, forward strand.
ATCACGATGACCTCTACCCGTCGAATGATGATGCGGGTTTCAGATTTGGTATTGGCAGAAACCAATTGCCGAGCCATCGTCACGGGCGAAAGTCTGGGACAGGTAGCCAGCCAAACGCTGGAAAGCCTGCAAGCTATCAATGCCGTGACGAATACACCAGTTTTGCGTCCATTGATTGCTGAGGACAAACTAACCATTATCGATACGGCACAGCAAATCGGGACCTATGATATTTCCATACGGCCATTTGAGGATTGTTGTACGATTTTTACGCCGGCAAATCCTAAAACCAAGCCAAAATTGGAGAAAGTCGAGTATTACGAAAAATTCGTTTCATTCGACGAATTAATCCAGGAAGCAGTGGCTGAAAGGGAAATTATTAAGTTCCCCCGCGCCAAAGTAAACCAGTTTGAAGATCTATTGTAATTGTTGAGCCGCCTATAGTAGGCGGTTTTTTTATTGGAAAAAGCTGGGCAGCTTAGGAACACTGTGAACCTTAAAGCTACTTTCTACGTTGACGCAGTTTAGCTGGGTTAGTGGCTGATAAGAAGAAATCGCTATTGGTGTGTAATAAAAAGATACAGACTTCGGAAATTACGTGGCGGTAGAAGCGCCCCCACGGAAAAGAGCGGCACCGAGCAATTTATTAGTCTATACCAACCGATTTATAGACTAAGTCGAATTAAAAGTTTAACTATATGAAATAATATGAATACTTAAAATCTTGCTGTATAATGATAGGAGTATAACATTTACATTATCTGCAGGGAGGAACGAGCTGTGAAACGAGAAGAATTAATAGCACCGGATTCGTATAATCTGGTAGAGGAAATTGAGCAATATGCTAAAGGAGACGGAAAGCTTGCGATTCTCTGGGAAAACGATAAAGGTGAGAAACAGCAGCTTACATATGATGAATTAATGCAGCGTGCAAATCGAGCAGCCAATAGTTTTGAATCAGCGGGCTTGGTCAAAGGCGACGTGGTGCTGGTAATGGTGCCTCGCTTGATCGAGGCGTATGTGGCGTATATTGGGGCTTTGAAGGCGGGATTAGCGGTCATTCCAAGCTCTGAAATGTTGAGAGCGAAAGACATTGCTTACCGGTTGAATCATAGCAATGCGAAAGCGGTCATTTCCTACGAACCCTTTATGGATCAGTTTGAAGGCGTCAAGGAAATGGACAATGTCATCAAGTTTGTCATCGGCCAATCTGATCAGACATGGATTTCCCTAACGGAAAAAATGGCAGCAGCCTCTACTGAATACATAGCAGCACCGACAAAAAAAGACGATATGGCGTTCCTGTCTTATACTTCGGGAACCACCGGCAATCCAAAAGGAGCCGTTCACAGTCATGGCTGGGCATACGCGCACCTGCGTACATCCGCGGAACATTGGCTTGGCGCAAAAGAAGGAGATGTGGTTTGGGCAACAGCAAGCCCGGGTTGGCAGAAGTGGATCTGGAGTCCGTTCCTGGCTACTCTTGGCAGTGGAGCTACAGGATTTGTCTATAATGGCAAGTTCGATCCGACTGTATATTTGGAACTGCTGGCAAGCCGCCAGATCAAT
>JASLAI010000297.1 GCA_030147225.1 Planococcus sp. (in: firmicutes)
ATTCCAAGTTTCCGGCTCCAAGCCTGTTACTTCCACTTTTTTATCAAACGCATCGGCAGTCAAGCTCAAGCTTTCAATCATCCTCACGGCTTCCAATCGCTCCAATGTAGTCAAGTCAATTCCGTCTTCAAAATTAACTTCTACATATTCCGCTGTTTCTGAAACTTGAAAATTTATACCTTTTGGAATAGTAGCGTGATAAAAATCATTCGGGCTCTCTGCCAGCGCTTTAATCGCTTCACTCGCTTCTGCAAATGGCATATCGTATCCAGGCGTCAGATAAACTTTTCCGCTATCTGAAGTAAAAGCATAGTAGGCGATACTTTTTTGTTCCGGAACTAGCGGTTCCACTGGACCGACCTCGGAAAACTCTGCAGGTGAACCATCTTCGTTGACCACTTCAATTTCTGGAGCGTCAGCAAAAGTCTCTGAAAGGGTATTGAAGTAGACACCGATACTGGCAGAAGCCATATCATACTGATGATCCGGCGGCAGTAAGTGGCGAATGCCCGTAGCCGTTTTTTCCAACTCTCCAACATACGGGTGATACTCATCGAAGCCCAGCTGCGTTTCGTCAATACCTGCAGCGTATTTTTGATACAATTCCAGAGAAGAAGGACTGCCGCCATCAAAGGCCTCTTCAATCTGATCATTTGGTATCAAGAAGGATACTGGAACGACAAATGCATTTTCAGTAAGGCCGAGCGTCATTACTGTTTGATCTTCAAGTGATTCTTCGTATACAGCTGTCCGCTCGGGTTCCACTTGCGCAATCGAAAACTGTCCTGCCCCATCGCCTCCAGACTCTTCAGCTTCAGGTATTTCATCAGTTTCTTCCATAGCGCCTTCTTCTGTAGCAACTGAGGAGTCTGCAGATTCACTGCTCGAACTTTCCTGATTTTGCGCTGAATCTATTCCGCTTTGGCTAATAATAGAGGCGACCAATATGCCGATTGTAATGAACGCCAATGCTGCTACGAGTAATGGCAGCCATTTTTTTGGTCGTTTTGGACCCTTCTCTTTTTGAACCAGCCGATTATAGACTTCTTCTTTTGACCGGTTATCTTTTATAGCGGGGAAATCCTTTAACAAATCTTCGATGGATTCATCGGTCCATTTGTTATTCGGCATTTTCATCTCCCCCTTCCTTAGCTATTAATTTTTCACGCAAAGATTTAATTGCGCGGTGCTGAGTCGTCTTTACTTTACCTTCTGTCCAGCCTAGAACATCTGCAGTTTCCGCTATTGATAAGTCCTGAAAGAACCGCATGATGATCACCATTTTCTGATCCCCTGTGCAGGTATCAAGCGCTTTGTACAAAATAATTTTATCTTCGTTCAATAACGATACTTCTTCAGGAATTCGATCAGATGAAACTAATTGCTGCGTTTCCCAATCAAAAAACTCCATCGAGTGCTTTTTGCGCACTGCAGCTTTTCTAAAATGATCAATCGCTACATTTTTTGCAATCGAAAACAGCCATGTTTTTTCAGAGCTTTTTCCTTCGAAGCGGTCATAAGCCCGAAAAACACGAATATATACTTCATGCATTAAGTCTTCCGACAGATGCCTGTTTTTCACCAGATAAATTAAAAACTGAAAAACATCCTGGTGATATTCATCGTACAGCCGATGGAAAACGGAGTCATTCAAGATGCTCCCCCCGTTCTTAGGATTAGTCGTCTTCACCTTTAGAAAGTTACATATTTTTCAAAGGCAGTAAAAAGACAAATGAAGTTCCTTGCCCTATGGTGCTTTCTGCATAGATTTTGCCTTCATGTGCCTGAATGATGTTGCTGGCAATCGCCAATCCAAGTCCAGTTCCACCTTGACCCAGTGTTCTGGCTTTATCCGCTTTATAGAAGCGTTCAAAGACATACTCCAAGTCTTTTTCTGAGATGCCGACTCCATTATCGTTGACTGAAATTTTAGCGTACTCTTGTTGTTTTTCGACACGAACCACCACTTGCCCTCCTTTGGGTGTATGGCGAATCGCGTTATCAATCAGATTGGTCATCACTTGTTCTATCCGATCCTGATCGATCTCACTGGCCGACCAGTCATCGATAGTTGTTTCGAAAGACAACTGAACACCGTTTTCTTTGGCAATCTGGGCGAATTTAAGCGTCATCCGTTCGATGGCACTGTTCAATTGAACGATTTCTTTATAGAGCCGCATATGTCCAGACTCCATCCGTGCCAAATTTAACAAATCTGTGACCAACCTGCCCATTCGCTGGGATTCTTCATAGATGATTTTCGTCATTTCACGGCGTTCTTCTTCCGATGCTCCAACATCATCCAAAATTGCTTCACTATAGCCTTGCAGCATTGCAATGGGTGTACGCAATTCATGGGAAACATTCGCGATAAAGTCTTCTCTCAACTTCTCAAGCCGGTGCTGTTCAGTCATATTATGCAAAACAGCTACTGCTCCACGAACGGATTCACCACTGTATAAAGGACTGAAATTAATAGCATAATAAGCCCCTTCAATTTCCAGTTCCTCTTCGATTTCTTCTTCGAAGCCGAGTACATGATCGAGCATATGAAGCATTTCTGCAGGAAGCGGCTGAGCCTCAGTAGAACCATTTTTGAAAACCCATTGCTGCAATAATTTTTCTGCCGGCGGATTACTCAATAAAATGGTCTTATCCTGATTAAAGGTGATTACCGCATCCGCCATCGATGTCAGTATGCTTGATAATTGTTCTTTTTCCTGATTGATCACTTCAACGTGATGTTTCAATTGACGGCCCATCTGGTTGAATGCCGTTGCCAACTGCCCAATTTCGTCACTTGAAGCTGCTCTTACTTTCGTATCAAAATTGCCTTTAGCCAATTCAAATGCGCCTTCCCGCATTTTTCGGAGCGGCGATGTAATTCTAGATGACAAAAAGAAAGCGAAAAATGTCGTTAACAATAAAGCAATAAATGCAGATAAAAAAACGATATTGGTCGTCCGCTCCGCAGTACGGTCCATCACTTCCAATGATTGATAAATGAATACAACCCCGTGCTGCTCTTCTCCGGTTTGAAGAGGGCTGGCAAGCACAATGTAGGACTCCAGACGATTCGGTTCGGTCAGTGAAGGAAGCAGCATTTCCTTCATCACAGTTTCACTCGTTTCGAATACTTTCTGGAAGGATGGTTCATTCAATATTTTCTCCCGTGTTTCATCCCCATCTAAACCATCATGAATGTAATAACTGGAATCATAAGGTTCTTCAGCAATCACGGCGTTGGTTTCGGGTCCGATGACTTCTTCGATGATTCCAAGTGAACTTGCTACTTCTTCATGGTCATTGAAAATTCTTGCGATCATATTCGCTTCGCTGTTCAGTGCTTCTTCCACTGTTTCGCTATGGTAATTTCCAAGAAACTCCAAAAGCAAAACTGTCACAATAAAAAGGACAAAGGAAACGAGAAGCAGGATCGTAATCCATAGCTTCCCGACGACACTATTCCATATTCTATTCATTGCCGACCTCGAACTTGTATCCTACGCCCCATACAGTGACGATCATCTTTGCTGCAGATTCAGATACCCGGTTCAATTTTTCACGCAACCGCTTGACATGTGTATCGACTGTCCGCAAATCGCCAAAAAAGTCATAATGCCAAACTTCTTTCAGTAAATGCTCCCGATCAAAAACTTTATCTGGGGCTTTCGCTAAAAAGTACAAGAGCTCATATTCTTTAGGTGTCAAATTCACTTCTACACCATCAGCAGTCACGCGATGGGCATCATGATCGATCGTCAGATGGGGAAAGACCACCAGATCTTTAGAGACGGTTGAATTGGAAATTGGAGAATACGCAGATGAGCGACGTAAAATCGCTTTCACACGCAGCACCACTTCTCGCGGGCTAAACGGTTTGACGATATAATCATCCGCTCCGGATTCAAAGCCTTCTACTCGGTTAGCTTCTTCTCCTTTTGCGGTAAGCATAATAATTGGAGTCATTTTCGTTTCGCGCAGTTCTGTAGCGACTTCTACACCATCTTTTTCAGGCATCATCAAATCCAACAAGATGCAATGATAATCTTTTTCCATTGCCATTTCTAATGCCTGTACCCCGTTTTCAGCTTCTTCTACTAAATACCCTTCACGTTCCAGGTACATCTTCAATAATCGCCGAATCCGTTCTTCGTCATCCACTACCAATACCGTAATCTCTTCGGACATGTAAACCCCTCCAACTTTCTTCTGTTATGTATCATTGTACCGATAACTTTGTCAAAAATAAAGAAAAGCGCTAATGCTCTTAGAATCTGAGTATTAGGTGCAATTTAATAATAAAAGGCCTTTTCCGTTGCCGGAAAAGGCCTGTTTCTTTTTATGCGTAGGAATGCAATCCGGCGATTATTAAGTTAACAGCCACCAGATTGAACATGATGATTACAAAGCCGATAACTGCCAGCCATGCAGATTTTTCACCTTGCCACCCTTTGCCCAGACGCAAATGCAGATACGCCGCATAGAACAGCCAAGTGATCAATGCCCATACCTCTTTGGGATCCCAGCCCCAAAAGCGTGACCAGGCGATTTGAGCCCAAATCATGGCAAAAATCAAGGCGCCTAATGTGAAGATTGGGAAACCGATAATGATCGCACGATACCCGATCTCGTCCATCAATTGCAGGTTTACATTTTTCACGAACGGTTTAAGGATTGCAGCAATGCGTTTTCTGAAAATCAGTCGAATCAACCAATAAAGAATTGTACCGACGATTACTGACCAAAGAACAGTCGTCAATTTTCCAGCATGAACAATTGCAGGTGTTTCAATAAGAGGCGTCATCGCATCATCCGTTAAAGCAACATACTCATTCATGCCAAAAATAGGAGGCATGGTGTAGGTGATAGCAGATTCCGCACCTTCTTTATCGACATACGTGAAATCCGCTTCATAGCCCGTTGCCGAGAAGAATGTACTGGCTACGACGAAACCAAGAACCAGCACCAAAGAATACATAATGGCTTCCAACCAGAAACGCTGTTTGGATTTTTTGTTAAGGTCCACGACTTTCAACAGATAAATCAAGCCAGCAGCGGCGCTTATGGCAAGAATACCTTCTGCAATAACGACTGTGCTGACGTGAATAGCCAACCAGTTTGTTTGAAGAGCAGGTATTAATGGACTGACTTCACTCGGGAACATGCTTGCAAAAGCGATGATCAATAAAGCAACCGGCAATACGATCATGCCGAGCACGGGCGTTTTGTAAAGGAAATACAAAATAATAAACCCGCCGACCAGAGTCATACCAAAAGCAGTCGTAAATTCGAACATATTGCTGAGTGGCGCATGTCCGGTCGCGCCCCACCTAGTAAAGAAATAACCAAGATTCGCTGCAAAACCAATCAAGGTAATAGTGATTGCAACTGTGCCCCACCGTTTTTCAGATTTAAATGTGCCTTCTTTGTTGCCTTTTACTGCGCCTCCAAAAACAAAGGTCGCAATCAGGTAAGCAATAAAGGCGACATATAACAGATTTGAACTAATATCAGCTAATGTCATGACAATGCTTCACCATCCTTTTCCGCTTTCTCTACTTTGTCGATTTCATCTTGCTGGTCTGTGTAAGCAGGCAGTGATGCATAGTCAACAACTTGGTCCAGATCTTTCTTCAAGCCAAACCAATTTTTATTGGTATGCCCAGCTAATAAGATCGTACCATCTGCCTTCTGCTGAATCCAGAAACGGCGATGGTTAAAGTACATGCCTTGTGCTACACCGATCATGAAGATCAAACCACCAAGTCCAAGAATCGGCAAGGTGCTGTCTTTCCGGACAGTAAGACCCGAGACATCACGCGTTTCCACACTTAGGAAAGATAATTTATACTCATTTTCCCCTAAAGGTTCCACTGTGTTCTGGATGGTGATAAAGCTTGTTTCTCCTTCAGGTGTTTCAGGAGTAGTCAATTTCACCAAAAATCCTGGATTGTTCGGCAATGGGGTGGCCGTTTGCGGCTCTCCGTTTTCGAAGCCAGAAAAATCCGGATAATATCCGAGCAACTCAACAGTTGAACCACCTTCAAGTTCATACATATCTTCCGGATTAATTAAATCAATGGTCAATTCTCCAAGCGATTCTTCCGTTTCTTTATTGGTCAGAGCAAATGTCATCGCTCTTAACTCATCCAAACGGTAATCCATCTGATAAATGGCATAGCCATCAAATTTCAATGGCTGATTGACACGAATTGGATATTCCTTAACGACTTCCTGCGCGTCAGCAGCGCCAGGTAATGCACCTTCTGATGTCTGATACAGAACGACGTCTGTCTGGTAATTTTTCGCAACCGTACCGACACGATCCAAGGCTTCGCCAAAGATTTCCTCTCCGCCCTCACCCGTATAATTCTCCAGTGCAAAATTCTTACTTTCCAGGTGATAGCCCGGCACTTCAGGAATAGCTCTGGTTTCTCCTTCACGCAGCCAAAGGCTTTCATCAATATAGAATCCCGGAATCATGCGCAGCATGACTCCAAATAAGAAGATAATTAACCCAATGTGGTTGACATAAGGACCCCATCTGGAAAAACGGCCTTTTTCGGCTAATAAACCATTCTTCTCTGTACGTACATTATATTTCAATTCCTTTAATTTTGTTTCCGCTTTTTGCATCGTATCTTCCGCTCCAGGACCGTTGGCATAGATGCGCTGTTTGTCCATAAAGCTTGGATGACGAAGTACCCGTTGATTTTTCAACGATTTATAAAGAGGGACAAAACGGTCTAAACTGGCAATGACCAATGAAATTGCCAGCATTCCGACTAGGGCAATAAACCAATAGGAACTGTACAAATCATGAAAACCAAGAAAATGATAAGCACGGCCAATGCTGCCATAGGTATCTGCATAATAGTCCTTGATAGCTGATTCTGTAGTAGCCGGTACAAAAGCTTGCTGAGGCAAAATTGTACCAATCGCTGCAGCTACCAGTAAGACGACAATGATACTGACCCCGACTTTTACGCTCGAAAAGAAATTCCAGATTTTGTCTATGATGGATTTGTTATAAGTCTGGGAGCGTCTGGCCGTTCCTTCGTAACGCATATCTACCAGTTTGCTATTTTGTTCTTTTTCAG